>JAYTSB010000058.1:0-4623 GCA_043745825.1 Actinomycetota bacterium
GCTTTTCGTCATTCCGTCCCGCTCGGTGAGCCGGCGTTGGCGATCGGAAAACGGCAACAGCCACCCGGTCGAGCCGGGTGGCTGCTGGTCGGAATGTGACGTGCGTCAGGTGCGCGGCATCAGGTTCGCCGTGTCAGGAACCCTTGCGAGCGCCGTAGCGCTTGTTGAAGCGCTCCACGCGGCCGCCGGCGTCGACCAGCTTCTGCTTGCCGGTGAAGTAAGGGTGGCACTCGTTGCAGAGCTCGACGTTCAGGTTGCCGGGCTTGGTGCTTTGGGTGGTGAAGGTGTTGCCGCAGGTGCACTTGACGACCATGTCGGCGTAGGCGGGATGAATAGCTGTCTGCATGACGAATCTCCAAAACAAGAATGGTTGAGAAAGGTTACCGGCGGAAGACCGCAATCGGCGAGGCCACCACGCTACCCGTCAGCCGAGCGGTTGCTTGCCGATCTCGCTGAGGAACTCGTCGTTGGTGCGGAACGTCTTCAGCCGGTCGATCAGCAGCTCCAGGCCCGGCGCTGCGTTGCCGTCTGCGGCCAGACCGGACAGCACCCGGCGCACCTTCCACACCTGGGCCAACTGGGCCTTGGTGAACAACAGCTCCTCGTGACGGGTGCTGGACGCATCGACGTTGATCGCCGGGTAGATACGCCGCTCCGCGAGGTGCCGGTCGAGACGCAGCTCCATGTTGCCGGTGCCCTTGAACTCCTCGAAGATCGCGTCGTCCATACGGCTGTTCGTTTCCACCAGCGCCGTGGCGAGGATGGTCAGCGATCCACCCTCTTCCACATTGCGGGCTGCGCCGAAGAACTTCTTCGGCGGGTACAGCGCGCCGGCGTCGATGCCGCCGGACATGATCCGACCCGTGGCCGGGGCGACGAGGTTGTAGGCCCGGCTGAGGCGGGTGATGCCGTCGAGGATGATGATCACGTCATCGCCCTGCTCGACGAGGCGCTTGGCCCTCTCGATGCACATCTCGGCGATGTGGGTGTGCTCTTCGCTCGGACGGTCGAACGTGCTCGCGATCACCTCACCCTGCACCGTTCGGCGCATGTCGGTGACCTCTTCGGGACGCTCGTCGATGAGCAGCACGATCAGCTTCACGTTCGGGTTGTTGCGCTCGATGGCGGTCGCGATCGTCTTCATGATCGTGGTCTTGCCGGCCTTCGGGGGCGACACGATCAGACCACGCTGACCCAGGCCGATGGGGCTGATCAGATCGATGATCCGTGCCGTCGTGTTGCCAGGGCTGGAATCACCCGGATTCTCAAGGCGCAGCGCGGTGTCGGGGAACAGCGGAGTGAGGTCCTCGAACCGTGGCCGGTTTCGGGCCGCGTCCGGGTCGGCACCGTTGACGGTGTGCACCTCCAGCAGCGCCGGGTTCTTCTCGTTGCGCCCCGCGGGCCGGCTGAGACCGGTGATGTGATCGCCCTTGCGCAGGCCGAACTGGCGGGTGAGCTTGACGGGGATGTAGGAGTCATCGCGGCTGGCGAGGTAGCCGTTCACGCGCAGAAAGCCGTAGCCCTCGTCACGCAGGTCGAGGTATCCCGACACCTCCACCGGATCCTGGCCGTATGCGTCGGGTGCCTCGGCGCGATCACTGCGATCGGGCCGGTCGTTGCGATCGTTGCGATCGTTGCGATCATTCCGGTCATTCCGGTCATTCCGGTCGAGCCGGGCGTTGCCGCCGGCCTGTTGCGCACCGGGCTGCTGAGCCGCCACCGGGCGGGGCGCGCCCTCGGCACCGTCGGCGGGCAGTTCGCTGCGGTTCTTGTTGCGGAGCCGGCGCCGCCGACGGTTGCGGCTCTCCCCGTCACCGTCGGCACCGTCGGCGTGCTCGCCGGAACCGCCCTCGGACGAATCCTCGTCCTCATCGCCGTCGGCGTCATCGGCATCGTCGGCATCGCTGCTGAACGCTGCGGGACGTGACGTCTGGGGCTGCGTGGGCCGGGGCCCGGGTCGCTGGGCTGGGGGCTGGTAGCGCGGCGTGGACGTATCGGGCACTGGCGCCGTGTCGGTGCTGATGCCCTGGGCGAGCAACTCGATCTCCCAATCGGCGAGTGGCTCGCCGTCGGGCCCGAGAACGACCGCAGGCACTGCTGCCGTGGGGTGCCCGGTCGGGGACGGCGCGGGAGCAGCGCCCGCAGCAGCGGGGGCCGAGGCGGGAGCGGCGTCGTCGAACAGCGAGGTCGCGTCCGGCTCGGCACCGGGGCCGGGGATGGCACCGGTCTGCTCGAGGATCTTCTGGATCAAGTCGGCCTTCTTGGCGCGAGACGTGCTCTTCACCCCCAGCGCCGACGCGATGGCAACCAACTGCTCGCGGTCTTTCGATTCGAGCACTGATTGTTCGAGAGCATCTGCAGCCACGTGGAACCTACTTTCCAAAAGGGTGTCCTGGTCGGACGACATGCTGGCTCGACGCAGCGACGGGCGGGGTGCGAGAGCACGCCGGACGCCGGTTCACCCCACCAGCAAAGGATGTCACAGGCCTTCGGTTCCGCCTGCAACGTGTGCGGTGGCGCATCGAGCACTGCGGCCCGGTGAGCCGGGCGAACGCACCCTATCCAGCACCGACGCTCGGATGCAACCGATGCACGGTTGCTCAGCGCGCTGCGGCCGACCGGACAAAGGCCTGCACGGCACCGAGATCGTTGGCGATCCGGTTGGTGCGCTCCGGACGATCGAAGAGGTCGGCGAGGTGCGCAGGCAGCGGCGGGTGCACGCCCGTGGCGCGCAGCACGGCGTCCGGGAACTTCGCTGGATGGGCGGTGGCGAGGGTGACCACCGGGTGGCCGTCGCGCGTCGCCTCGACCGCACGGACAGCCGCAGTGCCTGTGGCGGTGTGCGGATCGATGAGCTGGCCGCAGGTCGCGTACACCCGTCGGATCTCGGCGATGGTGCCCTCGTCATCCACCCGAGCGGCCCGGAATGTGGGTGTGATCCACGTCGCAGCCTGATCGGCCTCCACCTGCAGCGCGCCGGTGTGACGGAAGCCCTGCAGCTGCTCGGCAGTCATCCCACCGTCGCGGCCGTTCATCTCGAACAGGAGCCGCTCGAAGTTCGACGAGACCTGAATGTCCATCGACGGGCTGAGCGTGGGCACGACGTCGCGCGCGGTCATGTCGTTGTGCGAAATGAAGCGGGTGAGGATGTCGTTGGCATTGCTCGCCACAACGAAGTCACGGATCGGCGCACCCATCTGCCGCGCGATCCAGCCACTCAGTACATTGCCGAAGTTGCCGGTGGGCACGCTGAACGTGACTCCGTCGTCCGCAGTGCCGCCGAGCGAGCGGCTGGCCGTCACGTAGTACACGATCTGGGCCATCACCCGGGCCCAGTTGATGCTGTTCACCGCAGAGAGGGCCATCGACTCGCGGAACGACTCGTCGGTGAACATCGCCTTGACGAGATCCTGGCAGTCGTCGAACGTGCCGTCGACCGCAACGGTGTGCACATTCGCCGAGTCCACCGTGGTCATCTGCTTGCGCTGTACGTCGCTGGTGCGGCCGTACGGGTAGAGGATGACGATGTCGACGTTGCTGCACATCTTCACCGCGTCGATCGCCGCGCTGCCGGTGTCGCCGCTGGTCGCGCCCACAATGGTGACTCGCTGACCTCGTTGGCGCAGCACGTGATCGAACAGCCGACCCACCAATTGCAGCGCGACGTCTTTGAACGCAAGGGTCGGGCCGTGGAACTGCTCCAGCAACCACTCGTTGTTGCCGATCTGCACCAATGGCACGACAGCGTCGTGGCGGAACGTGGCATACGCGTCGTTGCACAGCTCAGCGAAGGTCTCCGCCGGAATCTCCTCGCCCACGAACGGCCCCATGATCGCGGCTGCTGCCTCGGCGTAGCTGCGCGTGGCGGACAGGTCGGGCAGTGCCGGCCAGGTCTGCGGCAGGTACAACCCACCGTCGCTGGCCAGGCCGGCCAGCAGGACATCGCAGAAGCCGAGCTCGGGCGCGCTGCCACGGGTGGAGACGTAGCGCATGGCGTCAACCGCCGATCACACGGAGCAGGCTGCCGACGCGAGTGACCACATCGAGGTCGCGCAACTCACGCAGGCATGCCTGCACAGACGACTCCTTGGCACCGTGGGTGATGAACACCAGGCGGGCATCGTCGTGCAGGCCCTCCTGCTCCATCGCCCGCACGCTGACGTCATTGCGCGCCAGCACCCCCGCGACCGAGTGCAACACGCCGGGGCGGTCGGCCACATCGAGGCTGATGAGGTACTCCGAGCTGGTCTCGTCGATCGGCCGGATCGTGGCCCGGCCGAACGAACCGAGCGAACCGTGCGTTCCCTGACGGAGGTTCACGGCGGCATCGATGACATCGCCCAGCACAGCGCTGGCCGTCGGCATGCCGCCTGCACCCCGTCCGTAGAACATGAGCGAGCCAACGGCCGCTCCCTCCACGAACACTGCGTTGTAACTCTCGCGCACGCTGGCCAGCGGGTGGTGCTTGGGCACCATCGCGGGGTGCACGCGCACGGCCACCTCTGCACTCGCAGGGTCCTGCTCGCAGATCGCGAGCAGCTTCACCACATAGCCCAGGCGAGTGGCCATTGCGATGTCTGCGGCGGTCACGCCACTGATGCCCTCGTGGTACACATCGCCCGC
>JAYTSB010000059.1:0-12626 GCA_043745825.1 Actinomycetota bacterium
GGTCTCGACGTTGTCGACGAGCACCGGTGGTACGACGTTGCCGGCATCAGCGGTGGCCATCCGCACATCAGCGGACAGACCGCTGCCGGAGTCGAGGTCTGCCTCGTGCTCGACGACCTCGACCACACCGCGCCGCCACGGCGGAGCAATGCGCGGCAGCGGAGCGCGACCATCGAGCACCTCGAGCAGCGCCGTCTCCTCGCCGTACAGGTACTCGCTCGGTCCGGCAAGCACGGTGATGCCGATGCCGTCGCTCCATCCGGCGACGCGCACCTCGTCGATCGCGCGCTCGAGACGAGCGATCACGTCGTCGAAGCGTTGCTTGGTGGCGACGACGATGGTGCGCGAGCCGACGGCGTACGCCGCGATCAGCGCGCCCTCGAGCACGGCATAGGGATTGGTGAGCAGGATCGAGCGGTCCTTGTACGTTCCCGGCTCGCCCTCGGCCGCATTGACGACCACGACCGTGTCCAACACCGAGGAGGCGTAGGCCAGCACGGTGCGCCATTTCGTGCCGGTGGGAAAGCCGGCCCCACCACGTCCGCGCAGGCCGGAGGCCTCCAATTCGGCGACGATGACCTCCGGGTCCACCAGGCGAGCGCTCCGCAGCCCTTCACCCCCGCCCACGGCAACATATGCGGCGATGGTCTCGAACGGCACCTCGGGAAGCACGCGATGGGTCGCGACTGTGGTCATGGGCGGCACGTACCCGTTCGAGGGCGGGTTCGAACACACCGCCGGAACGGGGCGACGCGCCGAGACGCGTCACATCGCAGCGAGGCGGGCTGCGGCCACGACGGCGCGGGCCGCGTCGACATCGGTGTTGAACGTGTTCGACAGGCCCTTGTAACCGCCTCAGGCATCGAGCGAGCCGACTGAGTCTGCGTATATCAGGAACGCCGCGTTCAAATTCGTCCCGAACTCTCGCAGTCGGGTCGGCCCGAGGTCGCCGATCATGTTGATCTGCATCAGCCCGTCCGAGCGGTCGCCGGTGTCGGCATTGCCGTTGAACGCGTCCGGGCTCCAGTCCGACTCGCGCGTGGAGATGGCCACCACGTTCACCAGGTCGTCCCCCCGAAAGCCGGCCCGATACGCCATCTGCGCCACGTCCTCACCACAGAGCGGGTCACTTGACGATGGCGAGTGTGCACGGGTCCGCACGGCGCCGGCCGTTCTCACCGCACGAGCGCCGCCGCTGTCCATGAGCGGCGCGATCGATTCGGCCGGCGGGTCATTGCTGCCCCCCACGGGGGCCTGGTCGAGCGCGGCCTGGGAGGCGGCGCCGAACGGATCGAATCCGGCGACTGTTGCGGGTGTCATCGATGCGTCCGTGTCCGCAGTGCTCAGGCGCAGGTGCGCCTGGATCGTGGCGATGCGCGAGAGCACCGAGGTCGGTGCGTGGATCACAGTCACCGGTGCGACTGTGTGCTGCGCCACGCGCCCGGCAAGGAGGGGCCGCTCGGCCGCCGACTAGCGTGGGCACGTTCAGTATCTGGGGGTCTTGGTGAATCGCGACATTGCTGCGCTGGTGGGTTCGATGACGATCGACGAGCGAGCCTCGTTGACCTCGGGTGCGAGTGCGTGGTCCACCGCTGCGGTCCCGCGGGTGGGCATTTCCGAGGTGTTCGTGTCCGACGGCCCAGCCGGCGCACGTGGCCCCCAGATCCCCGGCGTCGGCGAGCAGGTCCGCTCGCTGAACATCCCCTGCGGCGCCGCAATCGGCGCGACGTGGAACCCGGATCTCGTCGAGCGTCTCGGCGAGGCGCTCGGCGACCAGACGCGCACGAAGGCGTGCCGGGTTTTGCTGGCTCCCACGGTCAACCTGCATCGGGCCCCGCTGGCCGGCCGCAACTTCGAGTCGTACTCGGAGGATCCGTTGCTCACCGGCAAGCTTGCCGCAGCGTTCATCCGCGGTGTGCAGTCGCATGGCGTGGCCACGACCGTGAAGCACTTCGCTGGCAACGAGTCCGAGTTCGAGCGGATGACCATCGACACCGTGATGGACGAGCGCACCTTGCGCGAGCTGTACCTGCTGCCGTTCGAACTGGCGGTACGCGAGGGCGGCAGCCTCGGCGTGATGACGTCGTACAACCGTTTGAACGGTACGTACAACGCCGAGAGCCACTGGCTGCTCCAGGGGATCCTGCGCGACGAGTGGGGATTCGACGGCTTCGTGGTCACCGACTGGTTTGCCGGCGGCACCACCGCCGGGGCCGCGCACGCCGGTCTCGACCTGGAGATGCCCGGCCCCTCTCGCTTCTACGGCCGTCAGCTCGCCCAGGCCGTGCGCGACGGCGAGGTCGACGAAGGGCTGCTCGATGATGCAGTGCACCGCCTGCTCACCGTGTTCGACCGCATCGGTGCGTTGGACGACGAGCCGCGCGCACCGATCGCAGTGGATCGACCCGAGCACCGCACGCTCGCCCGTCAGGCCGCAGCGGAATCGATGGTGCTCCTGCAGAACGATCCCCTTCGGCCGGTGCTGCCGCTGGACCCTGCGTCGATCAGCACGCTCGCCGTCATTGGCCCCAACGCAGAGCGGGCACGGATCATGGGTGGCGGGTCGGCTGAGGTCGAGCCGCACTACCGGCTCACGCCCCTGGAGGCGATTCGCAACCGCCTCGGCGAGGGCGTGACCATCATCCACGAGCAGGGCTGTGACATCGACAAAACCGTGCCCATCATCTCCACCCGCCAGCTGGACAGCGGCGTGGGTGAGGCCGGGTTCGCCGTCGAGGTCTACGCCGGCACGGAGTGGTCCGGCGATGTGGTCGCCCGGCGGGTCATCCCGAGCGGCCGTCTCCTCCTGCTGCCGGAGATGGACGACGACGTACCCCGAGGTCCGGTGTCATTCAGAGCGACCTCGCGCTTCACCCCGGCACAGAGCGGAGCGCACATCTTCAGCCTGCTGGAGATCGGCGCGGCCCGTGTCCACATCGACGGTGCGTTGTTGTTCGACGGAATCACCACCCGGACGCCTCCCGGCGTCGCCTACTTCGGTGCCGCCCGCGCCGAGCTCACCAGTGAGATGGATCTGAATGCGGGCCAAAGCTACGTCATCGACGTGGAGTTCGCCAGCACCCAGCGCGGCTGGATGCAGGGTGCCCAGCTCGGGTGCAAGGCCGTACCGAGCCACGATCTCATGGACCGCGCGGTCGCCGCAGCCGCTGGCGCCGACGCCGCAATCGTCATCGTCGGCACGAACAACGACTGGGAGACCGAGGGCAATGACCGCGACAGCATGGACCTGCCGGGCTCGCAGGCGGAGCTGATCGAGCGGGTCTCCAAGGCCAACCCGAACACGGTGGTGGTGGTGAACGCCGGATCGCCGGTGACCACCGGCTGGGCTGAACACGCGCCGGCCGTTTTGCAGGTGTGGTTCGGCGGCCAGGAGATGTCGAACGCGCTGGTCGACGTGTTGTTCGGCGACACCGATCCGTCAGGTCGGCTGCCGACGACCTTCCCGGCCTGCATCGAGCACACGCCGTCGTTCGGCAACTTCCCCGGCGAGCACGGCCAGGTTCGCTACGGCGAGGGCGTGCTGATGGGTTACCGCTGGTACGAGGCCCGCCGACTGCCGGTGCCGTTCGCATTCGGGCACGGCCTGTCGTACACCACCTTCGAGTTCGGCACGCCGAAGCTGCCGGCCACCTACGACAGCCGTGATGGAACCGTCACCGTCGTGCTGCCGGTGACCAACACCGGCGCACGTCGTGGCGCCGAGGTCGTGCAGCTGTACGTGGGTGCCCGCGCCCCGCTGGTGGTGCGTCCGCCCAAGGAGTTGAAGGCGTTCCAGAAGCTCTGGCTCGATTCAGGGGAGACCGCTGCAGTCACGCTCACGCTCGACGCACGCTCGTTCTCGTACTGGGATCCGGGCAACTCCTACAGGGGCACCCTCGCCCCCAGCGTCGTGGGGGTCTTCGAGACCACGCCCGAGGCCACAGCGGGTTGGCGGGTGGATCCGGGCGTCTATGAGATCCACGTCGGACGGTCATCCGCCGACATCGCTCACGTCGCCACCATCGACGTGACCGCATGATCCGGGTCGAGGACCAGGGCCGGATCCGCGTCATCTCCCTCGATCGACCCGAGGCACGCAACGCCTTCAACGAAGCGCTGTACGACGCAACCACCGATGCACTGCTCGATGCCGCGTCGGACAACCGCATCGCGGTCGCGATCATCACCGGGACGGGTCAGTCGTTCTCGTCCGGCAACGACCTCAACGAGATGGCGGCGCGCACCACGGGTGCACCGTTCCAGAACGGCCGCCACGGGTTCACCGGCTTCGTCGACCAGCTGATCGAGTTCCCGAAGCCACTGCTGTGCGCGGTGAACGGGCTTGCGGTCGGCATCGGCGCGACGATGCTGGCCCTCAGCGACCTCGTGTTCATCGCCCACGACGCACGTGTGCGCTGCCCGTTCACGCGTCTCGGTGTTGCACCGGAGGCCGCCAGCAGCGTGTCGTTTCCCCGCCTGCTCGGTCGCCAGAACGCGACGTGGGCACTGCTCAGCAGCGAGTGGCTGAGCGCGCAGGAGTGCGTCCAGATGGGTCTCGCCTGGCGGGTCTGTTCACCCGACGACCTGCTCGCCGAGACGCTGCGGCACGCGGCGATGCTGGCGGCCAAGCCCATCAACTCCCTCGTGGAGTCCAAGCGAGTGATAGTCGCCCCGCTGAAGGCCGAGCTCTACGAGGCCCGCGAGCGAGAGAACGATGCGTTCCGCGTGCTGCTCGGCGGTCCGGCGAACGTCGAGGCACTCACTGCGTTCGCAGAGCGACGCGAGCCGGACTACAACCTGGTGGACGATTCCCCGATAGCGCGTTGAAGCAACGCATCACCGGGGTACTGAGTCGGTGTGGCGAACCCTCCCCCGGATGCAGGACTGTTCGTGTGTACCGGCAAGGACTGCCGCCACGACACCGGATTCGGAGCGCTCATGGAGATGGCGCGCAACGTTGACGGAGCGGTCGAGGTGCCGTGTCAGGGACTCTGCAACGGCCCGGTGGTCGGGTGTCCCATCAACGGCGAGCTGCGGTGGTTCGCGAAAGTGCGTTCGCCGAAGGGTCGCGCGGCGGTGGCGAAGATGCTCCGCAGCGGTCGGGTACCGGGGCGCCTGCGCAAGCGAGAGTCCCGCAAGCGCCGCGGTGAGCTGCGCAACATCCGCCGGGTGCGACGCGTGAGCGCGCCTCGCCCTACCGCTCCTTGATGGCCTTGACGACCTCGTCGAGATGGGCCTGGCCCTCGTACAGCGAGCGCAACATCCAGAACCGCCAGAACTTCACCAGCGCCGTGCGGATCCAAAGCGCCGCCCCGACGACGGCCATCGACACGCATGCGAGCCCGAGGATGATCAGCTCGTTCTGATCGAGCGCAGTGTCCTCTTGGCCGGCCTGCACGTACGAGCCGATCCCGATGATGATCGCGGCCACCATCAACACGATGCCGAGGGTGCTCGCAGCCCGTTCGGCGCTCGCTTTCCCGGAGGTCTTCACCTGCAGATCGGCGATCTCGCTCTTGAACTGCTCGATGCGGTCGTCGCTGTGAGACGGTGTCATGAAGGTCCCTTTCCGCCGAGGTAGGCAGATGAAAGTTCGTCGGCAAGTTCGCCGGGTGCGCCAACGCGCGTGATACGTCCGTGGAGCATGATGGCAGCTCGGTCGGCGATGCCGAGCACTGTCCTGGCGAACTGCTCCACCACCAGAACAGACACCCCCGATTGGGCGACTTGGGCGACGATCTCGTAGAGCCGTCCGACGATCAGCGGAGCAAGACCCATCGAGAGCTCGTCGAGCAGGAGCACGGCGGGGTTGGTCGACAACGCCCTCGCCATGGCGAGCATCTGCTGCTCGCCACCAGACATCGTGCCGGCCAGCTGCGAGCGGCGCTCGCCGAGGCGCGGGAAGCGCTCGTAGGCGATGGCCTCGATGTCGGCGAGCTTGGCACCGGTGTGGGTGCACATCATCAGGTTCTCGCGAACCGACAGGTTGGGGAACACCCCGCGACCCTCGGGGATGGTGCACAGCCCGAGGCGGGCCAGCTTGTCCGCACTGACCCCGGCCACGGAGCGCCCGGCAAGACGCACGTCGCCGGTGGTGATCTCCAGCAGACCGGCAAGCACCTTGAGGCTCGTCGACTTGCCGCCACCGTTCGGGCCGAGCAGGGCGAGCACCTCTCCGCGGTTGACGGTGAGCGAGACGCCGTGGAGGACCTCGATCGAGCCATAGCCGGCGCGTACATCGACGAGCTCCAGGATCGGTTCGGCGATGCCGTCGGCATCGGCGTAGACGCTCACGAGTGCTGATCCTCGCCGAGGTAGGCGTCGAGCACGCCCTGGTTGGTCTGAATCTCGCCCGGCGTGCCTGCGGCGATGATGCGCCCGAAGTCGAGCACCTGGATGACCGAGCACACCTTCATCACCAGCGGCACGTCGTGCTCCACCAGCAGGATGGCCGTGCCTTCGGCGCAGAGATGGATCAGCAGTTCACCGAACTCGTCGGTCTCCTGCTCGTCCTGGCCCGACGCCGGCTCGTCGAGCAGCAGGATGCGCGGGCGGGTCATCAGCGCCCGGCCCATCTCCACCCGGCGGGCCATGCCCGTGGGAATCTCGGCGACGTCACGCTCGGCGAGCGCCGTGATGCCCAACAACTCCAGGACCCGATCACATTCGTCGCGAGCGTCGACGCGATCGCGGCGGCTCCATCGGTTGCGAATCTCGCCGGCCACCTGGATGTTCTCGCGCACCGTCAGCGAGGTGAACAACTCCAAGCGCTGAAACGTGCGCGCGACGCCCCCCCTGGCCCGTTTGAACGGGGGGAGGTCGGTGATCTCGTTGCCGTCGAGCAGGATCACACCCGACGACGGCTCCAGCAGACCGGTGATGCAGTTGAACAGCGTGGTCTTGCCGGCGCCGTTGGGCCCGATCAGACCGGTGATGGCGCCGGCATCGGCAGCAACGGTCACATCGGTGAGCGCTGCCGCGCCGCCGAACTTCATTCCCACGCCACGACACTCAAGCAGGGCCACGATGCACCCCCACGGACTCGATCATCGGCGGCGGCGGCACGATGCCCAGCGCGCTGTCGAGACTGGCCTGATCAGACGCCCGGAACGGACGGTCGAGGCCGATCTGGTCGAGGTGCTCACCATGCACGGCCAGCTCGTCCTCGACGAAGCGGTCGGCGTGGATCGCCTTGATGATCAGCGGTACCAGCACAGCCGAGAGGATCACGAGCATCGCGAACGTCCAGTTGCCGATGATCTCTCGCCAGGCCAGGAACCAGAGGCCCACCAGTCCAGCCGCCCAAACGCCCGCCGCAACCGGAGTACGCCGGAAGGGGCGGAAGCCATCCATGACCTGTTGAGCGATGCCACTCGGGTTCTTGCCGAGGCCGATGCCGACGAGTGCGGGCCCGACGAACTTGGTGAAGTTGCCCATCACCGACACGAACAGCCAGTGCAGGGACGGATAGTCGGTGCCGAGCTTCATCCACACGTTTGGCATCACCACGCTGAGCACGGCGAGGAAGATGCCGGCGAGCAGCGCCCCGCTGACGTAACCGATTCCGCCGACGACTGCGATCATGAACAGGGTGAGGCTGTTGAAGCCGTCGAAGCCGTTGTTGTTGGGCAGCGTGCGCTGTTGGCATGCCCACATCAGGCCGCCGAGGCCGGAGATACCCGAGGAGAGCATGAACACGCCGAGCTTCAGCCGGGTCACGTTCAGGCCGAGCGTGGCGCAGGCCGCCGGGCTGTCCTTCATCGCCACGACCATGCGACCGTAGGCGCTCCGACGCAAGGCGATCAGGCCGACGCCGATCACGGCGAACATCACGGTCATCAGCATCAAGAAGTTGCGCTGATCATTGAAGTTGATGCCGAACCAGTGCGGCCTGGGCATCGTCAGCGATCCGGTGGAGAAGAGGTTGACCGTGAACTTCCAGCCGAAGATGTCGGCCTTCAACGGCGCGGTCTGCAAGAAGACGAGCTGATAGACCACGATGCCGAACGCGAACGTGGCGAGACCGAGGTAGAGGCCGCGCAGGCGCAGCGCCGGCAGGGCGATCAGACCACCGACGATGGCGCACACGCACACCGCCAACAGGATCGCCGGAACTGAGAGAGACGTCTTCGTGGCCAGGCCGCCGGGTCCGACGTCGAACTGCCATGCGGCGATCAGGGCAATACCGGCAAAGGTGAAGATGGCCAGGTTGATCTCGCCGGCGTAACCGGTGAGGAGGACGAGCGAGATCGCGAGCAGCGACAACGCCATGCCGTTCGCGAGGCTGATGACTGCCGAGCCGGACATGAGCGTTTGCAGCATGTAGACCACGGCCACGAGCACACCGCCCCACGCCACCGCCTGGCGCATGGTGGGTACGTGGAACCGTTCTCGCGTGCGTGAGACGATGGCGCCGCGGAGGCGGTCCTGAGGCAGGAGCAGCAAGGCCCCGAACAGCAGCAGCGCCGGGATTGCGTTGCGCATGTTGCGTAACGCCAACCACTTCTGGCCGGCGTCGGAGATCCAGTCGAAGTAGAGCTTGGACAGACCGAGCACCATCGCACCGACGTAGGTCAGCGGCACGCTGCGCAGCCGGCCGACGATGGCTGCTGGATACGCATCGAAGATCAGCAGGGTGAGGGCGAAGATCTGCAGAGCGCCCTGCTGCGGCGACAGGAGCACGCCTGCGAGGCCGGCGAGGGACGCGCCGATTGCCCAGCTGCCCAGGCTCACCCGATCGGGCCGGCCGCCGTTGAGCATCAACAGCGTGCGATCATCAACCGTGGCTCGCATCGTGACGCCCATCCGGGTGCGGAACAACAGCACGTACAGCGCCGCCGCGATGATCACGGCGAGCGCGACGCCGATGATCTGGTGGTAGAAGACCGCTTGGCCGAGGATGTCGACCTTGTCGCCGCCGAAGAACTTCTTCGGCACGATGTTGCGGGTACCGTTGCGGAACCAGATCCACGTGGCCGCGCCGTTCACGCCGAGCAGCACTGCGATCGGTGTGACGAGTCGAGTGACCTCACTGGTGCCGCGCAGGCCGCGGATGACCACCGTCTCCAGCAGCACGCCGAGCAGCGGAGCGAAGACGAAGATCGTGAGGAAGATCGCCAAGGGTGCCGGCATGCCCCAGTCGAAGCGGAGCTGCCAGAAGATCAGCGCACTGAAGGTGGCCACCGCACCATGGGCGAAGTTGAACACGCCTGAGGTCGAGTACGTGACGACCAGACCGGTGGCCGCGATGGCGAAGACGGAACCGAGGCACAACCCGAGCACGGTGTAGGCGAGGAAGTCCTGCATGGTCGTGGATTCAGCTCAGCAGGACCGACGTCGCGGGCCCGATGGTGGGGCGCAGACGTCGGCCCTGCTGAGGCTGCATGATGGTTCCGAGACCTGCTCAGCCGGCCGCGAACTGCTGGGAGATGCGGTCGGCGTCGAGCTTGGCAGCCGCGAGTGCCGGGGTGCCGGTGACCTTGCCGATCCAGGTGGGATCGCACCCGAAGGTGCCGCGCTCGGTGGGAGCAACACGCTCGTAGGTGTCACCCTTCAGGTGGAGCAGAACGTTGCAGGACGGAGGGTGGTTGCCGCCCGGGTCCGTTTCGGCGTGGAGGCCATGGCCGGTCCAGGCGTGCACGCTCTTGAGATTCGCGAGCGTGCAAGCCCGGGTCAGCTCGGCACCGCACTCCGACGCTGCAGTAGCCCACAGCATGAACGAAGATGTGGCCTGCGCACCGAGGAGTGAGACGTCGCCGCCGGCACCCTGGACGAGGTCGAGATAGTCCTTGGTGGCCAGGTTCACATCGGCTTCCTCGAAGGGGATGAACGCCATGCGGGTGTACAGGTTGTCGAGCGCACCGTCAGTGTTGGCGGCGGCGCAGGATGCCTCGTAGTGGTTGGCGTCGGTGATGATCGGGATGTCGAGTCCGTTGGCCTTGGCCGCCTGAGCGAACAACTGCAGGTTGGGCAGGCACGAACCCGACCATCCCACCGCCGTAGCACCTGCGTCCTTGAGCTGCTTGACGAACGGCGTCCAGTCGGCCTCACCCGTGATGGCGTACTCGAGGTTGGTCTCGGAGAAGCCCCAGCCGTAGTTCGGCGCCACCGCCACCAGCTTGTCACGGGTCTCCTGCGTGGCCGAGTAGTTGCCGACCAGCATGCCGACCTTGGCCACTGCGTCCGGGAACAGCTCGGCTGTCTGCGCAAACACGCCGGCCGGCGTCTCGTCGGCCGGATTGGGGAGACCCTGGAACACGTCCTTGCCGTGAGCAAACGCTGCGCTCACGGTGTACGTGGGCACCGCCGGCAGGCCGCAGCCAAGACGGATCTCTTCCTGGTTGCTGTCGAAGGCCCAGCCCTCGCCAACGAGGAAGAAGTTGTTCCCGTCGCACGCACCTTGGATGGCCGGGCCGACGTTGAACAGGGCAGCATCGAAGTAGTTCAGCGTAATCGTGCGACCGTTGATGCCGCCGAGCTCGTTGCACTTGTCGACGAGTGCCTTCATCGCATCGGTGATCTGATGATTGAGACCCGGCGAGCCGGCATAACCGGCGTCGTCGCCGGAGGCGATCGCGATGGAGTCCTTGGTGACGCCGACCTCGCTTCCGCTGTCGGTGTTGGCACCGTCTCCGGCGCTGCACGGCCACGGCGCATCGCCGAACGTCGGCCCGGTGGGCACTGCGTCGGTGGCCGGCGTGGTCGTGTCTGCCGCGACGGATGCGGCCGAAGCCGTGTCCGCCGTCGAGCTGGCTGTTGTGTCAGCGGTGGACGGAGCCGGCGCCGCTGTGGCGGCAACGGTGGTGCTCGCCGCAGTGGTGTCGGCCGCCTTGTCACGATCCTTGCCACACGCGGTCGCGACGAGCGCGAGCGCAGTGAAGGCAGCAACAAAACGGACTGATGAGTGTCGCATCAAGAAATCCCCCCGGACAACGTATGTGGTTCGAGTCACCATAACAGGATCTGACGCGCCGTCAGAAAGCGGAGAAAACAGGATTTCCTGACAGCGCGTGAGTCAATCAGATGACGTGATTGATGGTCAGCCGCCCGAAGCGAACTGCTGTGAGATGCGGTTCGCGTCGAGCTTGGCCGCCGCAAGGGCCGGCGTGCCCGTGATCTTTGCGATGAAGGACGGATCGCATTCGAAGGTGCCCGGCTCGGTCGGCACCACCCGCTCGTACATGGTGCCCGACAGCTTCAGCACTGCGTTGCACGGCGACGGATGGTTGCCGCCCGGATCCGTGGCCGAGTGCAGGCCGTGGCCCGTCCACCCATGCGTGTTCTTGAGGTTTTCGATCGTGCATTCGCGAGTGAGGTTGTCGCCACAGGCAGACGCGGCCGTCGCCCAGAGCAGGAACGCCGAAACCGTCTGATCACCCAACAGCGACTTCTTCCCACCGGAAGCGGTGATCAGATCGAGGTAGTCCTGCGTCGCCGGATTCACACTGGCCTCTTCGAACGGGACGGTGTTCGTGCGGACGTAGACGTTGTCCAGCGCGCCGTCGGTGTTCACCTCCGAGCAAACCTTGGCGTAGTGGTTGGCGTCGGTCGCAATCGGGATGTCCAGCCCGTTGGCCTTGGCCGCCTGGGCGAACAACTGCAGGTTGGGCAGGCAGGTGCCGGACCAATAGAGGATCTTCGCGCCGGAGTCCTGGATCTGCTTGACGAACGGCGTCCAGTCGGCCTCGCCCACCGGGTTGTACTCGATGCCGGTCGACACCCAATTCCACCCGAACTGCTTCGATGCTGCGACCGCTCGGTCCCGTGCTTCCTGCGTCGCGGGAAACGCCCCGACGAGGGCGGCAGCGCTGGTGACCTCGTCCGGGAACCTCTTTGCGAGTTGCGAAAAGAACCCCGCAGAGGTCTCGTCCGATGGTCCCGGGATCGGCGGGAAGACGTCCTTGCCGTGAGCGAAGGCGGCGCTCGTTGCGTATGTCGGCACTGCCGGCAGACCGCAGGCCAGGCGGGTCTCCTCCTGATTGACGTCGAACGCCCAGCCCTCGCCAACGAGAAAGAAGTTGTTCCCGTCGCAGGCACCCTGGATCGCCGGGCCAACGTTGAAGAGCGCAGCATCGAAGTAGTTGAACGTGATCGTGCGGCCGTTGATGCCGCCGAGATCGTTGCATGCGGCCACGGCGGCCTTGGCTGCATCGGTCATCTCGCTGTTCAGCCCGGGCGAACCGGCGTAACCGGCGTCGTCGCCCCCGGCGATGGAGATGGAGTCCTTGGTGACCCCGACGGTGGTGCCGTCGTCGGTGTTGTTGCCGCTGCCCGGCCCGCACGGCCACGGCGCATCGCCGAACATCGGCAGTTCGGGCGCCGCGGTGTCGGTCGGTGCCGTGGTGGTGTCGGATACTGCGGTGGCAGCCGTGGTGGTGTCGGAGGCCCCGGCCGTTGTGTCCGTGGCGGCAGCCGATGTGGTGGTCGCTGCCTCCGTGACCGATGGAGCCGTTGACGAAGACGATTCTCGGTCCTTGCCGCACGATGTGGCCAGCAGTGCGAGCACCACCGGAACGGCGACGAAACGGATACCTGGACGACGCATGCAATCCCCCCCGAGATTCTGTGTGTTGGTGCGCGCACCGTAACACGGATCTGACGACGCGTCAGATATCAGCCGATGGCGA
>JAYTSB010000060.1:0-4812 GCA_043745825.1 Actinomycetota bacterium
TCTCCTCACATCGGCCGTGCCACTCAGGACCTGGGATCAGCCGCCCAGGTTCTGGGTGGTGAACACCGAGTTACCGTCCACGGTGCCGGTGAAGTCACCCTTCAGCGAGATCACCGAGGCGCCCGGGATCTCCGACGTCGCGCCGGTCAGCTCAGCCTTACCGCCAGCCTTGGTGGTGCCAGTGCACGTGATGTCGATCTTGTCGGCACCGTCTTGGATCTTGGAGTCACACGTCAGCGGCCCATCCAGTTCCTGGCCGGCGTTCTTGAACTGCTCTTCACCCTGCTGCGTCGCGATGTTTCGGGCCAGGGCCTCAGCGGCGTCGTTCGTTGCGCCGCTCACCGCTGCGCTCACCTCGGTGACGGCGCTTTGCACGTCGGTCTTGATCGCCGCGCGGGAGTCCGAGCTACATCCAGCGGCCGCGAGGGCGGCGGTGATGAGAATTCCTGTGGTCAAGCGTTTGTTCATGTCACTCCACTTCCCCGTGAGCATCGCCGGCAAACCCGCCGGGTCTTCGACGAGCCCGCACCGTCGATCGAGCTGGACCCTGTACGCGAGCTGACTTCGCGGTCATGATGACGCAGTGACGCTGAGCGTGCCGCAGAGGGCGGTGGTCGGCAATCCCGACCGCATGCTCATGTTGTTCGAAACAACCGGCGCGGACGTGTTCGCCACCCTGTGCCGAATCAGCGTCGGCGACCTCGCCGCCAGCGAGCGCCTGTTTGTCAAGACCTACCACTGCGCCGCGCGGCGAGCGGCGAGTGAGCCCGATGTCGAACTCGACCGCGATGCGCTGGTGTCGATGGCGGCCACCGCATTCCTGGCCGACGGTGAAGAGGGCTCGGGAGCGAGGGCACCAACCGTGCTCGACGCCGGCGACCTCGGCTGGAGCCACGTTCGCTGGGCTCCGGCGTTGGATGCACTCCGAGCTCTCGACCGCCGCGCCCGCGTCATGCTCGCCCTCGTCGAGATGGAAGGCCGCACGAGCGCATCAGTCGCCGAACTGCTCGGAACCTCAGCCGATGAGGTGGACGCCTGCCGCACCGTCGCCCAAGCGCACCTTGCGGAGTCCCTCGTCACCGACCCGACGCGCGACGTGTTCGCGCATGCGGAGCTGTGGCTCGACGACACCCTGCGCGACCGTGTGCGACGCGACCTCGACGGCTCGTGCCGGGGAACAACGCCGCCACGCCGTCGCCGAGTCCGACCTGCTCGTTCGTCCGTGACACGCGCCCGATTCATCGCCCTCATCGGTGGGCTGCTCGCCGGCACACTGGCGGTGGCGGGCGTGCGCTGGCTGGAGTCGGCGCCGAGCGGCGAGCGTGGCGTGGGCTCACCAATCGCTGCCGCTCCACCGCCGACGACCGCCAAACCGCGTGCCCTCGATCCGGGCGACGTCGTCGAGGCGATCCCCGTTCTCGACCTGCAACTCGCCGGCGACCTTGCGAACCAGGCCATCGTGCCCCTGGACAGCATCGTGCGCTACCCGAAGTCGCAAGCGGTGGGCGTCTCCTGGACCGGTCCGTGCAACCGCCCGGCGGCGCGGGTCACGTTCACCCAGGCCGCGAACGGCATCGGCGTGCAATTGCGAACCGGCAGCTTCCCCGTGGTGAGCTGCGTGGGCATGCCGCAACGGTGGACACTGGTGGTCGAGGAATACCTCGGTGACGGCACCATCCTGCCGGTCACGGACGGCCGCCTCGATCGCACCTTCCGGGGCGCCTCGGTGGACCGCAACCAAACTGCGCAGGCGCTGCCGGGCAGGTTGTACGGTTCGGCGCTCGTCGACGCATCCAACCGCCCATGGGTGTACCCGGGCCGCAACTGCGGGACGTTCGGCTTCGTCCGCCGCCAGTCGCCAGACGGGGCAATGTTCGAGGTACGCACCGGCCTGGTCTCCGATGCATCCGTACCCGCCGAGACGGTTGGCAGCGTCAGCTGCCTGGCGATCGCGATTCCGCGAGTGCTCTACGGTCCCAACGGCAGCGTCTTCCCGCAAACCGACCTCGCCACCGGTCGGCGGATCCCGCCGGATCCGGCGTCGCCCCGCGACTGCCATGGGCCGTTTGCGTCGGCCACCGATGTGCCTGCCGAGCGACCATTCACTACCCAGTTCTACGACGGCGACTGGAGCACGTGGGACGGCTGCCTGGTGCCCAGCACTGTGATCTTCTCCCGGCACCTCGCAGCCGAATGCGAATCGGTGCGCACCATCACCTTTGCCGACACCATCGGCGAACGGATCGGGCCCGTGGAGCGCACGCACACCTATGTCCGCGATCCGCAGCGGCTGCTGTCGCGCGACATTCCCCCGCTACTGCACTACGCGAGGGTGCCGGGCGACGGCATCGACAGCGGATTTCGCTTCGGCACAGACCAGCTCTGGTACTCACCATCCACGGCCGACGCGATCTACGTCGTTACCACCAACGACGTGGAACGTTGGCCGCTGGTGGCAGCACCGCCACGCTGCAACGGCTGACCTGGCCCACACCCTGAACGGTCACCTCGATGGTGGCGGCAGCGGCGGGTTGCTCTGCTGCACGTGCAGCTGCTGCAGCGCCATCAGGTCCTGGAACTGCTTCTCCATCCCGTTCGGTGACCCGTCGAGGAACATGACGTTGCCCTTGCCGTGCTCGGCGACGTGGCGAATGGATTCCGTCCACATGCTGAAAAGGATCAGAGCCGAGTCCACGTGGTTGGCCTCCATCTCCCGGGCCGCCTGGGCCAGGCCCCGGGCGACCTCCTCACGGAAGAGGGCGACGCCCTGACCCCGCAGCTGAGCGGCGGTGCGCTCGGCCTCGGCGGCGATCCGGATCGCCGTACCCTCGGCTTCGGCCTCCTTGGTCTTGCGGATCAGCAGTGCATCGCCTTCGTTCGTGGCCGCGGCCTTCAGGTTGTTCGACGCCACGACCTGGGCCATCGAGGTCGTGATGGCCTGGTCGAAGGTGATGTCGTTCAGCTGCAGGTCGATCAAGTGGTATCCCCACGTCTCCAGTGTGACGTCGAGGTTCTCCTTGACCTCCTTGACGATCTCGCCGCGCAGGCCGAGGATCTCGGCCTGCTTCATCGTGGCCACGAACCCGCGGGTGCTGCCCTCGACGCTGCGCACCATGGCGGTCAAGAAATCCTTCTCACTGACGAACTTGAAGGCCACGTTCTTGATCGTGCCCTCGTCCTCGGCGATCACGCTGTAGACCATCATCGCCGTGAAGTACACGTTCGCCTGGTCCTGGGTGATGGCTTGGAACTGCAGCTCGACAGCGCGGTTCTGGATGCTGATCCGGCGGAAGATCTTCTCCGCGAATGGGATCAGGAAGTTCAGACCGGTGCGGCGCACCGAGTGGAACTTGCCGAAAATCGTGGTCACAGCCACAGTTCCCTGAGGAACCGTCTTGACCGCCGACAAGATCAGGAAGATCACGATGACAACGATCACGATGCCCGCGATGGTTGATGCACCGATAGCCGCTAGCAACATTGCTCACTCCTCTTTGCCGCCGGTCGCCGCGATGGCGGGGCAACGCGCAGCATATGTCATGTCTGCGGGGCGTCAACGCAGGGTCGTTAGTCTGCGGCGATGCGCCTCGACCGACCTCGCGTCACCCCCACGAACCCAAATGACTGGGACGAGGACGCACGGCCACTCATGGAAAAGTTGGAGCACGGCACGGTCGGTGCGGTCAACATCTTTCGCACCCTCGCCCGGCATCCGAAGTTGTTGAAGCGTTGGATGGTCTTCGCCAACCACGTCTTGTTCGGCAGCACCTTGCCGGCGCGCGAGCGCGAGCTGATCATCCTGCGGGCCGGCTACCGCTGCGGCTCCGGCTACGAGTGGGCCCAGCATGTGGCCATCGGCCGGCGCAGCGGCGTCTCCGACGACGACATCCGCCGCATCGCCCAAGATCCCGCCGATGCGGAATGGTCGCAGGCCGACCGCGAGCTCGTGCGCGCCACCGACCAGCTCGTGGACGACCGGTTCATCGACGACGCAACATGGTCCGCTCTCGCTGCGCGATGGAGCGAACAGCAGCTGATGGACCTCGTGTTCACCGTCGGCCAGTACGTCCTGGTTTCCATGGCGCTGAACACCTTCGGCGTGCAGATCGAGGAACAGACCGAGCAGTTCCCGCCCGAGCTGTTCCGCGACGGACGCTTCCCTAGCGCATTACCTTGACGTACACCTTGCGCAGCGTCTCTTCGATGGTCCAGTGGCCCACGAACCCCTGGGGGGTCACCAGCACGGAGCCGGCCTGCAGCCGGAACACCTGGCCGTTGGTGGCGTTCATCGTCGCCTTGCCGCTGAGGATGACCATGACCTCGTCGAAGCCGTCGCGGGAGATGCCGAAGCTGCCCGGCTCGCACTCCCACAGACCCACCTCGAGGCCGTTGTGCACCCACAGCTCGCGCAGGATCTGCTTGGGATCTCCGGCCAGCGGCTTGGGGTGCGACACCCTCGTGCCGACGTCCCATGTGTAGGCGTTGTCGAGCAACGCGTGCGGTGCGGCGGCGTTCGGCCGGGCGTCGATCACGTACATCTTGCGGACCGTCTGATGCACGGTCCAGGTGCAGGGCCATTCGCGAGACTTCACCCACGTCGTCCCCGGCGTGAGGTCGTACGTGCCGTCGTCGTGCGCCACAGTGGCCCGACCCGAGGCCATGAACATCATCTCGTCGTAGGCGACGGGGTCGCGGTGGAACGTGCCCTGACCGCACTCCCACACACCGACCTGCACCGCGCCATCGTCCATCAGCGGGAACACCGACGTCAGGGCCTGACCGGGCGCCGAGGCCACGGCTGGTCCGGCTGGC
>JAYTSB010000061.1:0-3536 GCA_043745825.1 Actinomycetota bacterium
CTCGTGCGTACTCTGGCGCGATGAGCAGCTCTCCCACACTCAACAGCCCCGCTCGGGTCGCCGTCGTCACCGGAGCCAACTCCGGCATCGGCCGGGCCACTGCAATCCATCTCGCCGCCGAGGGATACCGCGTGTTCGCCACGGTGCGCAACACGACGAAGGCGGGCAAGCTGCAGGCGATGGCCGAAGAACGCAACGTGGCCGTTGAGCTCGTCGAGCTGGATGTGGCTGAGGACGACTCCGTGCGCGAAGGCTTCGCCGAGATCCTCGTCGCCGCCGCCGGCCGCGTCGATGTCCTGGTCAACAACGCCGGCGTCGGTGGCAACGCCGTTGCCGAGGAATGCCCCACGTCGATGTACCTCGACATCATGAACGTCAACCTGTGTGGCGCAGTGCGCTGCCTACAGGCCGTGCTGCCCGGCATGCGTGAACGGGGCAGTGGCGCCGTTGTCAACATCACCTCCGTCACGGGCAAGGTGGCCGCGCTCGGGCAATCCCCGTACGTGACGTCGAAGTGGGCATTCGAGGGCCTCAGTGAGGGTCTCGCTCAGGAGCTCGCTCCCTTTGGCATTCGAGTCGTGATCATCGAGCCAGGTGTCACCAAGTCGGCCATTTTCGCCAAGAACGTGGACGCGCCGAATGTCACCGGCGCCTACGACGCGCATTACCGCCGGCTGATGCAGATGTACGCGGCTGGCATCGCCCAGGCCACGGACCCGTTCGAGGTCGGCGCGCTGATCCATCACGCAATCACCACCGCCACACCGAAGCTGCGTTACGCCTGCAGCTGGGGTGGCGCCGAGATGGTGGCCGGCCGGGCCCGGATGAGCGACGAGGAATGGGTGGAGCTTGGACGGATCGACGACGATGCCGACTACTACGCTGGGTTCGGTCGTGCCTTCGGGGTCGACATCGGGTGAGCCGGCACGTGGTGGCCAATCGCGTCCGAGGACCCCGCAAGCGCGCGAGTTGGGGTACAACGGTGTCGTGAGCCTGGCGACGAACACCGGACAGCGGCGAGCTGTCACCGTCACGGGCCTGTTCCTGCTCGCTGTACTGCTGGTGGTGACGCTCCCGCTGTGGGTTCCGCTGACGATGCTGGCCGATGCCGTCCGTTTGCGGTTCCGCTTCCCCACCACTCGGCTGCTTGCGTTCGGCGTGTGCTGGTCGTGGCTGGAGGTTGCCGGGGTGAGTGCGGCGTTCGCACTGTGGATCACCGGCCAGCGTCGAAATGTTCGCGCCCACTACTCGTTGCAACGGTGGTGGGCGACGAACCTGCTCGGCGCTCTCCGCGCCACGTGCGGCATCGCGCTCGATGCGCAGGGAGTCGACGCGCTGCAGCCCGGACCCGTGCTGCTGTTCGTCCGCCACGCCAGCCTGGCCGATTCGCTCGTGTCCGCGTACGTGGTGGTCGCCCTTGCCGGCATGCAGCCCCGGTTCGTTCTGAAGCGTGAGTTGCTCGTGGATCCTTGCCTCGACATCGTCGGTCAACGAGTGCCCAACCACTTCCTCGACCGCGGCGCCAACGACACCGCTCCGGAGCTGGCCGCCGTCGCTCGGTTGGTGGAAGATCTCGGCCCTCACGACGTCGGAATCATCTTCCCCGAAGGCACCCGCGCCAACCCGCGCAAGCGTGAGGCAGCCCTGGCCCGCATCTCCGAGCGTGATCCGCTGCGTGCGGAGCGGCTGTCGGTGCTGGATCATTTGCTTCCACCGCGGCCGAGCGGCGCGCAGGCGATGGCGTCTGGCGCGCCGGCGGTGGACGTGGTGCTCGCCTGGCATGTCGGCTTCGAGGGTCTCGACACCTTCGGCGGAATCCTGAACGCGCTGGGCCGGCCCTTCCCGCCGATCCGGTTCGTGGCCCGCCGAGTGCCGGCCGCCGAGGTGCCGCGCGGCGAGGGCTTCGCCGCATGGTTGGACGGGCAGTGGATCAGCATGGACGCCGAGGTCGGCGCTGCGCTGGCGGAACGCAACGAGAGGAAGTAGTCCAATGGGACATGCGATGTTGACAGCGGGGATCGCGATCCTCGCCCTGATGCTGACCACCTGGGCGATCAGCATCGCCGTCACGAACGCGTCGATCGTCGACATCGTCTGGGGCCTCGGGTTCGTGCTCGTGGCCTGGGTGGTGCGGATCGGCACGGATCAGGGGGACAACGCCCGGCAGTGGCTGCTGGTGGGGATGACCACCGTGTGGGGTCTGCGTCTGGCGACCCACCTGTTCATTCGCAACCACGGCAAGGGCGAGGACTACCGCTACCGGGCGATGCGCAAGCACTACGGGCCCCGGTTCGGTCTGATCAGCCTTGCCACCGTGTTCGGGTTGCAGGGCGCGCTGATGTTCATCGTGTCGCTCCCGGTGCAGCTCGGCCAGGCCGACCCGACCCCGAAGCTCGGCGTGCTCTCCGTCATCGGCGTGGTCGTCTGGGCAGTCGGGCTGTTCTTCGAAGCCGTTGGCGACCTCCAGTTGACCCGGTTCAAGGCGGACCCCGCCAATCAGGGCAAGGTCATGAACCGGGGCCTGTGGCGCTACACCCGGCACCCCAACTACTTCGGTGATGCCTGCGTGTGGTGGGGCATTGGGATCGTCGCCGCGGAGACGGGTGCGGGCGCGTGGGGATTGATCGGCTCGGCCGTGATGACGTACTTCCTGCGCCGAGTGAGCGGTGTCACGCTGCTCGAGAAGTCGCTGGTGAAGCGGCGCGAGGGCTATGTGGACTACGTGACCACCACGAGCGCGTTCATCCCCCGCCCGCCGAAGCGCTGATCGACATGCGCCACTGCGCAAGCGCTGTCGACGATGCAGATCCCCCGGCCCAGACTCCCTCGGGAGTCGATCACCCGAGATTGCTCCCGGTCGCCGGTTCTGTGCGTGGAAATACGGGTGATCGCGCACGCTCTGGTCGCCGGCGGCTGAACGTTCTGAGTTCCTTGACCACGGGCGGCGGCGGGCGGCGCCGACTGCGCTCTGACGATTACCGGAATAACCGCGAGCGATCACCCGAATATCTACAGTTCGGCGCTCTGACTCAGAGTATCCATCTGGCCCGCTTTGGCCTGCGCAGGGCGCTCCGAGGCCGATGGAGACTGTCTCGTCAGTTCCGCCGGTCCGAACGATGAAGTCGTAACAGCCCACGTCGGAAACGAGGTAGCCACCGGGGAAGATGATCCAGTGTGCATCCCCCGAACACGGTCCAACGAGGGTGCGTGGTCGGCTCTGGGTTGTTCCATTGGAAGGAGAGGTGGCCCACCCACCGGTCGGGAACAATCAGTTCCGCGACTGCGCCGGTCCGGATCGCGAGGAACGTTTTGCTGAACAGCCGCAACCGTGGGTGCGCGCCCACATCGAAGCGTGAGTCGCCCGCGTCAGCGTGCGGGCATCGTGCGGTCGTCCCGCACGAGGAGTCCCTGCCTCGGTAACATCGAACGACGATGACTCTCGCCGGCGCGCTCCAGCTGCAACGGCGACGCAGTATCGGCACCGACTTTCGTGCGGTGTGGACCTCGGTGCTGGTGTCGAGCACGGGCGACGGCAT
>JAYTSB010000062.1:0-5807 GCA_043745825.1 Actinomycetota bacterium
CCGCACAAACCTCGGTCGGCGGCAATGACCACGTAGCAGACCTTCTTGACCTCGGGGCGTCCGGCCAGCAGCGGTGAGCTGCCCCCGGCACCGGCTGCGGCCAGGTCCTTCACCACCGTGGTGATCTGCTCGCTGTATGGCACCGCAGCCTGCACGCGCTGCTGGGCCTTGACGATGCGGGACGCAGCGATGAGCTCCATGGCGCGCGTGATCTTCTTCGTTGCCTGGACGCTGCGAATGCGTCCACGAAGAATGCGCTCCTGACCTCCAGCCATGGCCTACTCCGTCGCCAGTGTCTTGTTGCTCTGCGCCTCGCCGACCTCACCGGCATCCGTGCCCATGGGGTCCGCCGCACGGGCCGCAGCGGAGGCAACGCTGGCGGCGACGAACTGCTCCTTGAAGCTGGCGATGAGATCGGCGATCTCGGCGGGCACGTCAGCCTTCGGGTTGCTCCGCATCGCCGCGAGGACGCCGGCGTTGCGGGTGCGCATGAAGTCGAGCAGACCGGCCTCGAAGGCCCTCACCTGGTTGACCGGCAGGTCGTCGAGATAGCCCTTGGTGCCGGCGAACACGACGACGACCTGCTCTTCGACCGGCATCGGGCTGTTCAGCGGCTGCTTCAGCAGCTCCACCAGGCGGTAGCCACGCTCCAGCTGGGCCTTGGAGATCGCGTCCAGCTCGGAGCCGAACGTGGCGAACGCCTCAAGCTCGCGGAACTGGGCGAGGTCGAGCTTCAACGTACCGCTGACGCTCTTCATCGCCTTGACCTGTGCTGCGCTGCCCACGCGTGACACCGAGATGCCCACGTCGACTGCCGGACGCACGCCGGACTTGAACAGGTTGTCCTGCAGATACACCTGGCCGTCGGTGATCGAGATCACGTTCGTGGGGATGTACGCGGACACGTCGCCGGCCTTGGTCTCGATGATCGGCAGGGCGGTCATCGACCCGGCACCACGCTCGTCGCTGAGCTTGGCGGCACGCTCCAGCAGGCGGCTGTGGAGGTAGAAGACGTCGCCGGGGTAGGCCTCGCGGCCCGGCGGACGGCGGAGCAGCAGCGACACCTGGCGGTACGCCTCGGCCTGCTTGGAGAGGTCGTCGTAGACGATGAGCGCGTGCTCACCGTTCTCCATCCAGTGCTGGCCGATCGCGCAGCCGGCATACGGGGCGAGGTACTTGAACGGGGCCGGATCGGATGCCGGTGCGGCGACGACGACGGTGTACTCGAGGGCGCCGTACTGACGCAGCGTCTCCACGGTCTGGGCGACCGTCGAGCCCTTCTGGCCGATGGCGACGTAGATGCACTTCACGCCCAGGCCGCGCTGGTTGATGATCGCGTCGACGGCGACGGTGGTCTTGCCGGTCTTGCGGTCACCGATGATCAGCTGACGCTGGCCACGGCCGATCGGGGTCATTGCGTCGATCGACTTGATGCCTGTCTGCAACGGCTCGTGCACGGGCTTGCGCCCCATGATGCCGGGGGCCTGGATCTCGACACGGCGGGGGATGCCCCCGACGATGTCGCCCTTGCCGTCGATCGGGTGACCCAGTGCGTTGACGACACGGCCGAGCATCGCGTCGCCTACCGGTACGGAGAGGATCCGACCGGTGGCCTTCACCGGCTGACCCTCTTCGATCGCATCGGCGTTGCCGAGGACGACTGCGCCGATCGAGTCCTCGTCGAGGTTCAGCGCGAGGCCGACCGAACCGTCAGCGAACTCGAGCAGCTCGTTCACGCCGCAGTCGGGAAGGCCGGACACGCGGGCGATGCCGTCGCCGACCTCGGTAACGCGCCCGACGGTGCGGGCCTCCAGCGACGGCTCGAAGCCTTCGAGGTTCTTCTTAAGTGCTGCGGCGATGTCGCCGGCGCTGAGTGTGAGCTCTGCCATGTCGTTTCCTGTACTTCCTGCGAGCGGCTTAGAGCCGGGCCTTCAACTGGTCGAGGCGGGTACGAACGCTGCCGTCGATGACGGTGTCGCCCACCGTGGCGATGATCCCGCCGAGCACGGAAGGATCCACCACCACCTTGAGATTCACTTGCTTGCCCGTTGCGTTGGCGAGAGCCGCCCGGAGGCGGTCCTGCTGATCGGCCGTGAGCGCCACGGCCGTGCGGGCCTCCGCGACTTCCAGATTCTTCGAGCTGCTGGCCCGGGCGACGAGGACGTCGATGATGGCCGGCAGGTCGCTGCCGCGGCCGGAGCCCACCACCATGCTGACGAGCTGGGTGGTGGTGGCCGTGGCCTTGCCGCCGAGCAGATCCTCGACAATGGCCTGGCGCTTGGCAGCCGGGATCATGTCGTCGGTCAAGGCGTTGCGGAGCGCATCACTGCTCTCGTAGCTCCGAGCGAAGCGGAACAGTTCGTCTTCGACCTCGTCGAGCGTGCCTTCGGCCCGAGCGATCTCGAACAGCGCCTTGGCGTAGCCCTCGATACGTGCGTCGCTCATGCGGAAGCACCCCCTGTGTTGGAACCGGCTGTGTTCGATCCGGCTGTGTTGGAACCAACGGTCTGGATGAAGGACTCGATCAGTTGCTGGTGTGTGGCCTCGTCGATCGACTCGGCGACGGCACGCTCGGCAGCGGCCGACGACAGACGGGAGATCTCGGCGCGGAGCTCGTCGCTCTGACGTCCCTTGGCCGTCTCGATGTCGGCCATCGCCCGAGCATGCAGCTCGGCGACCTCCTCCTCGAGGCGGGCGCTGAAGTCGGCGGTGAGCTGCTCGACCTGGGCGTCTGCTTCGGCGAGCAGGCGCTCGCGCTCGGCGTTGATGTCGCCCTTGGCCTGACGAATGCTCGCAGCTTCGGCCGTGGCCGAGGCCTTGTCGGCCGCAGCGCCGTCGAGCTCTTTCTGGATCTTCTCGGTGCGCCCGGCAAGGCCCTTGGAGATCGCTGGTCCTGCGAACTTGGCGAGCAGGGCGAAGATGATGATGGAGGCGAGACCGCCGTAGATGATCTCCGCCGTCTCCGGCAGGAATGGGCTGTGGGTGACGATGCCCTCGCTGTCGACGGAGACCTCGTCGCCCTCGGCGACAAGGCGACCAATGGTGAGAAGGCCGCTGGTGAGAAAGAGGCTCATCGGTTGGCTCCTGCGCTCATCACGTCGTCGACCACACGGCTGACGACAGCGGGGTCGGGGGTCTTGCCGATCGCCAAGGAGATGGCGCTGGAGCTCACATCGGCCACAGCACCCTGGATCTGCGACTGCACGGCAGCCCGGGCCGCTTCGTTCTCCGCTGTGGCAGCCGAACGACGCTCGGCGATCTCGCCGTTGGCGGTGACGATCCGTGCGCTGCGCTTGGTCTCCAACTCTTGGCGGGCCCGGTCGATCCTGGCTGCAGCCTCGGCCTTCACCGTGGCGAGTTGGGCCTGGTAGTCGGCCACATCGGCTTGTGCGGCCAAGCGCGTCGCGTCGGCCTGCTCGTGATCGGAGCGGATGCCGTTGTACCGGGCGTCCATGCCCTTCTTCAACCGAGGGAAGGCGATGTACCGCATCACGATCGCGAAGACGATGAACGCACCGGCGCCCCACGCAAGCTCTTTGATCTCCGGCACGATCGGGTTCGGACCGGGCGCTGCCGTCTCGGTCGTGGCGTGCGCGATCTCACCGTCTTTGGCAATGACCTTGCCGTCGCTGTTGACCGTCGCGTCTGCGTCGTGTTCGGTCGTCGCTGCCTCGGTTGTGGATGTCTCTTGCACAGGTGTGGTGGGCGGCACGGTTGACACATGCACCGTGAACTGCTCACCGACCTGGGTGACGACTGCTGTCAGCACGTCATCTCCTTGTGGGAGGCCCCGTGAGGGCTGATGGACGGGTGGATCAGAGACCGATGAGGATGAAGACCACGAAGCCGATGAGGGCGAGGGCTTCGGTGAAGGCGATGCCGAGGAACATGGTGGTACGCACCATGCCGGCGGCCTCTGGCTGGCGAGCCATGGCCTCGACGGACTTGCCGACCAGGTAACCGATGCCGATGCCCGGCCCGATCGCGGCGAGACCGTAGGCGAAGCCGGCGCTGCTGGCGGCGGCCTGGGCCTTGAGGTCATCGGGGGTGCTCGTCCCTGCGGCGGCGGCCTTGACGAGGTGGCTCATTGCTTCCATGTTGGGTAATTCTCCTGTGTTGTGCTCTCTGTGGGGAGATCGTGGTGAGATGGGTTGGGCGCCAGAATCGGGCAGTGCGACTCGGTGTGCTGTGCGACTCAGTGGGCTGCGGCGTGCTCTTCGTCGCCGTGGCCCTCGATCGAGGTGCCGATGTAGACGGCGGTGAGGATCGCGAAGATGTACGCCTGCAGGAAGCCGACGAGCACTTCGAAGCCGGTGAGGAACACCAGCATGAAGAACGGCAGGATGCCGCCGATGTTCAGGAACGGCTGGTTGGTCTTGGCCTGGAACATCGCCTCGCTCAGGAGGGCGAAGGTGACGAGCAGGATGTGACCGGCGAGCATGTTCGCGAAGAGTCGCACGGTGAGCGACAACGGGCGCACGATGATGGTGGAGAAGAACTCGATGACGCCAACGAGCGGCTTCAGCGCCACGGGCACGCCGGGGGGCCACAGCAGGTGGGTGAAGTAGCCCGCCTTCTGGTGCTTCAGCCCGGTGCCGATGAACACGATCCAGACGAGCAGTGACAAGAACAGCGGGATGGCAATGCGAGCCGTGGCGGGCATCTGGAACAGCGGAATGATGCCGGGCACGTTGCAGAGATAGATGAACACGAACAGGCTCAGCAGGAAGGGCGTCCACTTCAGGCCCTTCTTGCCCATGGTCTGCATGACCACGCTTTCCTCGATGAACTCCACCATGATCTCGGCCAGGTTGCGGATGCCCTTGGGCGCCACGCTGTGATCCTTGCTGCCGGCGAGCAGGAAGATGGCCGAACCAATGACGGCCGCAAGCACGGCGATGAGCGCGATCTTGTTGAACGACGTGAAGATGTCCTGCCAACGGAGGATTTCGTTGATCTTGGGGAAGTCGAGTGCGAGCACGGTGATTCCGTTTCCTGTCGGTTCGAGCGGTTAGTTCGATCGGGAGGGCTTCAGCCCCGGGAAGGCCAGCGAGGCGGCGACGTACTTCAGCTCCCACACGAGGAGGCCGAGGTGCGTCACGATGACGGTCAGGCCGAGAGCGGGACGTGACATCCAGCTCGCGTCCTTGGCGAGGACGAATGCGAGAAGCACCAGCCCGAGCCGGATGAGGTATCCGAAGAGGATGGCACCCATCATCAGTCCGAGTGAAATCCTCGCCGTGAAGGCGATCAGGCCGGCTGCGATCGCAAAGTTGACGAGCACGAGGGCGACGCCGTATCCGCTCGACCAGGCACCGTTCACGCCCCACACCACACCGCAGATCGCGATGAGCACCGGCGCAACGATGAGGCCGCGGCGGATCATGTCGCGGGAGATCTCGACTTCCGGCGCCGCACCCTCGAGCCGGGTGGTCATCGGCGGGGCGGGCTGGCGCGGGTCCGAAGTGCTCGGATCGGGCTGCGTCATCACGACACGACCGCCTTGCCCTTGCGGGTGTTGGCGATGCGTTCTGCTTCGTGCTGCTTCATCCGCGCGTCGTAGCTGTACCACATGCTGGCGAACTGCCCGATGAGAGCGACCACGACAAGCACGATCATGAACAGGGGCTTGGTGCCGAACACGCGGTCCAGCACCCAGCCGACGCCGAGGAACATCAGCACGAGGATGGCAAATTCCATGCCACGGCCGATGCCGTCATCGGAGTTGTTGCGCGGGTGCTGGGGAATGAGTGCCATGATGCGGAGCGACACGCGTGCTTGCGACGCCGGTGTCGCAAGCTTGTGAA
>JAYTSB010000063.1:0-2290 GCA_043745825.1 Actinomycetota bacterium
TGCTTCTTCGGTTGGACTCCGATGTCACGGTGAGCATGCGTCGATAGGCTTTCGCTCAATGGAGCACGTTCGCTGGCTCGGTCAGCCCACCCTGCGCAATCCTGTCGTGATCGCTGCGTTCACGGGGTGGAATGACGCAGGTGACTCCGCTTCGGGCGGCGTCCGCCATCTGATCGAGGACTGGGCCGCCAACGCACTCGCCGAGATCGACCCGGAGGAGTACACCGACTTCGCCACCATTCGACCGCACGTGCGCCTGTCCAGCGGCCTCACCCGCAACATCGTGTGGCCGACAGTCGGGCTGTGGTCGGCTAGCACTGCGGGTGCCGATGTGATCCTGGTGCTCGGCCCGGAGCCGGCGATGCGCTGGCGCAGCTTCAGCGATCAGATCGTCGGCGTTGCACAGCACTTCAACGCATCGCTCGTGATCACGCTCGGCGCGCTGCTCGCTGACGTGCCGCACAGCCGCCCTGTGCAACTGATCGGCACGGCCAGCGATCAGGAACTGATCGATCGCTACGACCTGCAGCGATCTCGCTACGAGGGCCCGACCGGCATCGTGGGCGTCCTCCACGACGCATGCATCAAAGCCGATCTGCCCGCCGCGGCGCTGTGGGCTGCGGTCCCCGCGTATGCGTCGCAGGTGCCGTCGCCGAAGGCCACGCTGTCTCTCGTCGAGCGACTCGGCACGATCATCGGCACCACGATGCCCACCACTCGCCTGCTCGCTCAGGTGGCTGACTACGAGGCCCGGGTCAGTGCGGTGGTGGCCGATGACGACGATCTCGCTGGGTACGTACGCCGCCTGGAGAGCATGAGCGACGCCGGCATCGAGGACTTTTCGCTCGACGACGATGACGACATCGATGAGGACGACGACGACGATGACGATGCAGTAGGCGGCGAGCTGGAACCGGAGATGCCGGAATCCGTGGACGGCCCCGCGTTCATCGACGAGGTCGAGCGGTTCCTGCGCGAGCAGTGATCACACGGCAGTGATCACACGGCAGAGATCAGGCCGAAGTCGCCTGGCGAGACGCGTCGAGCACGGCTTCGGTGCGCTGCAGCGCGACCTCCAGCGCCTTGCTGAGCCGCTGCTTGTCGCCCGTGGCGAGCAGGTCCATGATCAAGCCGGTGAAGACTCCCTTGAGCAGCGACGCCTCTGTGACTGCGACCGACTTCGGGACCCCCTCGCTGACCAGCTTCTGTTCGATCTGTTCACGCCAAACACCAATCTGCTCGGCGCGCACGTCGCCGCTGAGCCCGGTGTGGGTGGCCTCCAGGGTGACGGCCTCCAGCCCGAGGCGGGTCAACGCGAGGTTGGCGGGCGAGTCGTTGAGCCACTTCCACCACTTGCGCAGTTCGGTGGTCTTGCTGAGCTCCGGCGTGCGCTTCAGCCACGCGTCACGAACCTGCACCTGAACGAGCGTGGCCTGGTGGAGAGCGGCGGCCAGCAGTGCCTGCTTGGAACCGAAGTGGTGCACCAACCGGTTGGGGCTGGTGTTCAGCGCCGCAGCCATCGGCCGCAACGACACATCGCCGAGGCCGTGCACGGCCAGATATCCCACCACCCGGTCCAACAGCTCGCGCTTCATCTCCAGGTCAGGGGTGCGGGCCATTGGGCGACCCTAGTTCCCGGCACGCGCGCGATGGGTTTTCGTCGTTCAAGGCCGATCGAGCTACATCATCTCTCGGTCGTGCCTTCCTCGACTGCGGTGTCGTCGAGCGTCAGCACGAATCCCGTCGTGGGATCTGCGGCGCCATCGCGGACCGCGCCGTAGGCGCGTTCGACGGCTTGGGCACCGCGGCCACGGTCGACCTGCAGCCAGCCGTCGGAGAACGCAGCGAATGCCACAAACGCCTGTCCGGCGCGGTGCATGATCTCGGCCGGACCCCAATCCTTGGCCCGTTTCTCGATCTGGGACGGGGCGAAGAAGAACTGCGGCGTCGGTCCCGCCATGTGCGCAGGCCGGGCGCCGTCGTCGCGATGGGTGGCGCCGACGGCGCATGAGTAACGCAGTGCATCGCCGAATCGGTCGTGGATGGTGGCGAGCACGGAACCGTTGCCGGCCATGTCCACCACGTTCGCCGGCACGGTGATGTCGAGTTCGCCGACTTCGTCGTAGCTGATCACCTGGTCGTAGCAGCCCAGGGCCCGCACGGCCTCGATGTGTTGCGCAGAGGTGATGCCGACCGCTGCCATGCCCCGCTGCTGCAGCGACCAACCCAACGCGATCGACGTCTTGCTCGAGGCGCTCGTCACGAGTACTTGACCGGCACCGAAATCTTC
>JAYTSB010000064.1:0-1562 GCA_043745825.1 Actinomycetota bacterium
GGGCGCTGCCGAACAGCTTCATCAGCCGGGGCCGGGACGTGCCAGCGATACCGGTGTCCGTGCAACTCGTCGCCCCCGACGGTGCGAGCTGGTCGTGGGGACCGGAGCTCATCACCGATCAAACCATCGACCGGGTCAGCGGACCGGCGGTGGACTTCTGTCTGGTGGTGACCCAGCGCCGCCACGTGGCGGACACAGCGCTCGTCATCGAGGGCGACGTGGCCACCGAGTGGATGAGCATCGCCCAGGCCTTTGCCGGTGCACCCGGCAGCGGCCGCGCGCCGGGTCAGTTCAGTCGTTCGGCGTGACGACGGCGCGGCCGCGCAGCGTGCCGTGGTGCAGGGCGTCGTAGGCGTCGGTCACCCGGTCGAGCGGGAACAGATCGGCGTCGCTGCGGATCAGGCCCTGCTCGGCCAACTTCACCACGTCGTGCGCGTCCGACACGCTGGAGCCCTGGAAGTGGATGATCTCGCCGTCGCGGGGCAGGCCGCCGTACCACGGCCGCTTGAAGGTGCCACCGTTCGAGCCGATCACGCCGTACGTCCCGTAGGGCTGCACCGCACCGACCCCGACGCCGATCGTGCGGTCGATCCCGACGAAGTCGAGCACCACCGTTGCGCCCTCGCCGTTGGTCACCCGGCCGAGCTCGCCCGCCGTGGTCTCGTCCACGCCGGTGACGGTGTGGTGGGCGCCGAGCTCGGTGACGTAGGCGAGGCGATCCGGGTTGTTGTCGACGGCGATCACCGTGGCCGGGCTCATCGCCCGCAGCAGTTGCACCGCGAACGCTCCGAGGCCGCCCGCACCAATGACGACGGCGGTGGAACCGGGGACGAGCTTGTGCAGCACTTTGCGCACGCCGTGGTACGAGGTCGCCCCGGCGTCGGTGAGCGGCGCGGCGTTGCGTGGATCGAGCGTGCCGATGCGAACGACATCACGCGGCGCGTTCGCCACCACGTACTGGGCCAGGCCGCCGTCGCGTCCGTAGCCGCGACCCTTCAAGCCGTGCGGGCACGCACTGTCGCGCCCGCGGATGCAGAGGTTGCATGTGCCGCACGAGCTCGGGCTGACGAGGGCCACTGCGTCGCCGAGGTCGAATCCGCGCACGTCCCCGCCCATCGCCGCGACGCGGCCGCCGACCTCGTGGCCGAGCGTGAACGGCATGTGCCAGTCGATCAGCTCACCGATCTCGGCCGGCATTGACATCATCGTCAGATCGCTGTGGCACAGGCCGTTGCCGGCCACCTCCACCAGCACCTGGCCGGGGCCGGGCAGCGGCACGGCGATCTCCACCAGCTGCGGCGGCTGCTGCCAGGCGAGCAACCGGTAGGCGAGCATCGTCGCCGGCACGGTGCTCATCGGGCCGACGGCCAGTCGCGGGTGCGCAGCACGGCGTCGGTGCCGCCGTCCATGTAGATCACGCTGCCGACGAAGAACCCGGCGGCGGACGACAACAGATAGCCGAGCAGGCCGGCGACCTCCGCTGCCGTGCCCGCCCGCTGGATGGGCACCGGGTAGGTGTCGCCGAGGGAGAGCACGAAATCGACGCCGCCCTCGGTCATCGG
>JAYTSB010000065.1:0-4234 GCA_043745825.1 Actinomycetota bacterium
GAGGAGGAGGAGGAGGAGGAGGTGGTGGCGGCGGCGGTGGTGGCGGTGGGCACCTGATCGGTGACGAGGTCCGCGGTCGTGGGGGCGGGGGCAGTTTCCGGGTCCGCTGGTTCGTGCTCCAGGCCCAGCAGCTCGTCGATCGACGGGTCGTCGAAGTCGACCGCTGACGCACCCGAGTCGTCGCCACCGAACGCGGCGTAGAGCTCCTCGAGCGCCTTGTCGGGCACGCTGCCCTCGCCGAGGGGCAGTCTGGGGTCGCTCACACCACCACCCCGCGCTCGTCCTCGAAGGGCACATCTGCGAAACCCACGAGGCGAACCTCGCTGCGTAACTCGAAGCCGGTCTCCTCGGCAACGCGACGGCGCACCAATTCGATCAGGGCAAGCACGTCTGCGGCTCGCCCCTCCTCGCCGCCCTGGATGAAGTTGGCGTGTTTCTCCGACACCGTGGCGGTGCCCAGCCGGTGACCACGCAGACCCAGCCGGTCGATCAGCTCGCCGGCCGCGAGCTCGCCTGGAATCGGATTGACGAAGACCGAGCCGGCGTTCTGACCGCCCGGCTGGCGCTCGCGACGCCAACGCACGATCTCGTCGAGCTCGCGTTGAGCCACCTCACGGTCACCGGTCGCGAGCTGGATCCTGGCCCGAACCACGACCTGGTGACTGGCCAGGTCGCTGCCCCGGAACCGCAGTCCGAGCCGATCAGCCGCCACCCAACCGTGGAAGCGGTTGACGAGATCGAACAGCTCGACCTCCACGAGGCAGGCCTGCATGTCGCTGCCGTGCCCACCCGCATTCATCCGCACCGCGCCGCCGATGCTGCCGGGCACACCGACGGCCCACTCGAAACCGGTGAGCGACTCGGCCACCAGGCGGCGAGCGAGCTGCGGCAGCGCCGTCATCGCTTCGGCCACGACTTGAGTGCCCTCGACGCGGTACTGGGCGCTCTGATGTGGCGGGCCGGCGGGACCCGCAGCGGGATCAGCGCCGAAGTGGGCGACGGACACCGCGAGGCCTGCGAATCCGGAGTCGGCCACCAACAGGTTGGAGCCGCGACCCACGACCAGCACCGGCAGGCCGGACACGGCACGGGCCTCGGCCACCAACGCAAGATCGGCCACGGTTCGCGGACGCGCCATCAGGGCGGCCGAACCACCGACTCGGTATGTCGTCAGGGGCGCCAACGCAACGTCTCGTTCTGCACGGTCGCCGAGCACCGCTGCGGCCCGCTCGACCCGGTCGCCGAGCGCGGTGCCGTTCACCGCTCGGACCGTCTGCTGATCACTTCCTCCGGCAACGAGGCAATGTCACCACAGCCCATCGAGATGCAGACGTCACCCGCTCGCAGGGCGCTGGCGAGGTAGTCGATGAGATCCGTCCGGCGCGGGAGCCACGCCACGAACGTACGAGGATGCGCGTCGAGCACGGCGTTGACCACGAGCTTGCCGGTGACACCGGGGATGGCCGCCGTGCCGGATGCGAAAATGTCCGTGAGGACGACGACATCGGCGTCCACGAATGCATCTCGGTACGCGGGCCACAGCTCGGCCATCCGGTTGTACCGGTTCGGCTGGAAGACGGCGACGATGCGCTTCCAGCCGTCACCGCTGTTCCGCGCTGCCGCCAACACCGCCGCAATCTCGGTGGGCAGGTGGGCGTAGTCGTCCACGAGCGTCGCCCCGTCGCTGACGCCGCGGATGTCGAACCGGCGGGCCACACCACCGAAGCGGGCCAGCGCAGCGGCCACGGTCGCGAAGTCGATGCCGATGGACATCGCCATCGCCACCACACCCGTTGCGTTGAGCACGTTGTGCGTGCCACGCAGCGGCAGATCGATCTCACCGAGGCGCCGCCCGCCTTGCTCCACCGCGAACCGGAACGAGCCATCGTGCGGCTGGAGCTCTGTGGCTCTGAAGTGTGCGCCGGCCCCGAAGCCGTAGGTGATGCCGTCGTGACGCGCCGCGAGATCCGCACACACTGCGTCGTCAGCGCACAGGACCTTCGGGCCCGGGATCTGGGCGAGGTATGCATCGAAGCTGTCGACGATGGCGGCAAACGACCCGAAGTGATCGAGGTGGTCGACCTCCACGTTGGTGAGGATGGTGCCGTGCAGCGGCAGCTCGACATGGGTGCCGTCGCTCTCGTCAGCCTCCACCACGAACCAGTCCCCACCGGTCCACTGCGCACCGGTGCCCATGTCGGTGACATCGCCACCGATGACGAAGCTGGGCTTCCAGCCGGCCTCGGCGAGGGTGAGCATCAACATGCTGGACGTCGTGGTCTTGCCGTGGGTGCCCGCCACCGCGAGTGACCGAGCCTGCCCGCAGATGCCGGCGAGCATCCCGGCACGACGCAGCACAAGTGACCCCTGCCGGCGAGCCTCGTCGAGCTCGATGTTGCTCGATGGCACCGCCGACGACGCGGTGACGGCGTCTACCCCGTGAACGTTCGAGCGACGGTGCTCGACCTGAACGTGCACGCCGGCGGCTCGGAGCCGATCGAGGATCGGCTTCTCGCGCAGGTCGCTGCCGGACACGGTGTGGCCCATCTCGGTCAGCACGATCGCGATCGCGCTCATCCCCGGTCCGCCGACTCCCACCACGTGCAGGCGCTGCGGTGTGCTGAGGTCGATCGGCGCCACAGGTGCGCGACTGGAGTGCACATCGGTGCTCATTGCACTCATCGTGGCTCCGCCGCAACCTCTTCGATCACGTCGGCGAGGCGGCCGCTGCGGTGGGCTGCGCCTGCGTCGTGAGCAGCAACGGCCATCTCGGCCAGTGAGGTGCGGTCGTCCGCGAAACCGGCGACGATGTCGCTGAGGCGCGCCGGCGTGAGGTCGGTCTCGGCCAGGACCACGGCGGCGCCCACGTCGCCGAGGATCCGGGCGTTGTCGGTCTGGTGGTCGTCAGCAGAGCCAGCCCACGGCACGATCACTGCAGGCATGCCCACGGTGGCCAGCTCGGCGATGGTGCTGGCGCCGGCACGCGTGACCATCAGGTCGGCTGCGGCGTACACCTGCACCATCTGGTCCTCGTAACCGATCACGCTGTACATGATGCCCGTTGCGCCGCTTCGTTCCGCGGCAGCGTCGGCGAGAAAGCGGTCACCGACCACATGGCGCACGGCGATGTCCTGACGGTCGGCGAGACGCTGCACCATGCCGGCCACCGCGTCGTTGAGAACCTTCGACCCGAGTGATCCGCCGAAGACGGCGACCACGAACCGGTCGCCGGGGATACCCAGCACGGCTCGGGCCGCGTCACGCTCTGCCGATCGATCGAGCAGGATCAGGTCGCGGCGCACGGGTGCCCCGGTGTACCGCGCCCTCGGCAGCCGCGAGCCCTCGAATGCGACCGCGCAGGCGGTGGCGAACTTGGCGCTGAGTCGACTGGCCAGTCCGGGGATGCGGTCGTAGCTGACCACCACCACGGGGATGCGCCGTAGTCGCGCCGCGAACGTGGCGGGGAAGCTGGCGTACCCACCGACAGAGACCACGACGGCCGGCCGCACCCGGCGCAGCAGACGGCGGGCGGCGAGGATCGCCGCCACCAGTTTGACGGGGAACGCGAGGTTGCTCGTCGTGAACCTGCGCTGCAGGCCCACGACGTCCAGGAAGTGATGCGGGTACGGCGTCGTCGGCAGCAGCCGGGTCTCGATGCCGCGCCGGGCACCGATGTACACGATCTCGTCGGGGCGGTGGCCTCGGGCGACGAGGGCATCGGCGATCGCGATCGCGGGCAGCACGTGGCCGGAGGTGCCGCCCCCGGTGACGACGGCGAACGCAGTGGTCTCCACGCCGCCTACCTCACGTGGCGGGCGACGTTGAGCAGCAGCCCGGCCGCGGACATGCACACGAACAGCGAACTGCCGCCGGATGACACGAACGGCAGCGTCAGCCCGGTGACGGGCATGGAACCGCTGACGCCGCCGATGTTGATCACAGCCTGCACAGCGAGCCAGGCGACGATGCCCCCGGCGAGCAGCGTGCCGAAGCGGTCGCGGGCCGCGAGCGCAACCTGGACGCCGCCGTAGGTCAGGAGGAGAAAGCCCCCGATGACTGCGACCACGCCGATCAGGCCGAGCTCTTCGCCGATGACGGCGAAGATGAAGTCACTGTGCGCAAGCGGCAGGTAGCCCCATTTGGACGGCCCGCTGCCGACGCCGGTGCCGCTGACGCCGCCAGTGGCCATCCCGATCATCGCCTGGTACACCTGGTAGCTCAGGTAGTCCTTGTG
>JAYTSB010000066.1:0-2733 GCA_043745825.1 Actinomycetota bacterium
CACGGTGTGCCCGTGGAAGGGCACGGCGAGCTACTACACCGTCACGGTCGACGGTCAGCAGAACCTCGATTCGGCGTGGTACTACCCGACCCCGAAGGACGCGGCCAAGCAGATCACGGGTCGCGTCGCGTTCTGGCGCGGCGTTCAGGTGGTGTAGTCGGCGTTGATGTGGATGTAGCCCTCGGTGAGGTCGCATCCCCACACCGTCGCCGTTCCATCGGCGATGCCGAGGCTGACGTGGATCTGGACTTCGTCACCGCGCAGGTAGTCGGCCAGAGCGTCGAGTCCTTGCTCGTCGACCTGCGAGGGGAAGCACTCGTGCGGGCCGAAGCGGATGACGACGCCGGACTCTTCGATGTCGGTGTCGTCACGGCACTTGCCGATGGCCATCACCACGCGCCCCCAGTTGGGATCGGCGCCGTGTACGGCGGTCTTCACCAGGGGTGAGTTGACGATGGCCTTGGCAACGCGCTTGGCCTGCGTGTCGTCGCGTGCCCCATCGACAACGACCTCGATCAGCTTCTCCGCGCCCTCGCCGTCGCGGGCCACCTGCTTGGTCAGCGACAGCGCCACGTCGTACAGCGCTGCTTCGAGCGCGGCGGGGTCCACCGGGCCGGCGGCACCGCTGGCGAGCGTGATCGCCGTGTCGCTGGTGGAGGTGTCGGTGTCGATCGAGACACAGTTGAAGGTGCGATCGATCACCCGCCGGCCGATGCGATCGAGGTCGTCGGCATCGACCTCGGCGTCGGTGAACAGCAGGGTGATCAGCGTGGCCATGTCGGGTTCGATCATGCCGACGCCCTTGGCCACGCCCACCACCACCGCAGCGCTGCCTGCGATGGAGGCGCTGGCGACCTTGGCGACGGTGTCGGTCGTCATGATGCCCGTGGCCACAGCGATGGCATCGGTGCCCGTGAACGGAGCGGACAGCGCAGTGAGCCCCGCGCGGACGCGCTCCATCGGGTACTGACGTCCGATCACGCCGGTCGAGGCGATGAGCACGTCGGTCGGCGCGCACGCGAGGGCAGCGGCGACGCCCTCCACGACCTCGCGCGCGTTGGCGAGTCCGAGCGCACCGGTGGCCACGTTCGCGTTCTTGGAGATGACCACCACGGCGCGAGCGCGGTGATCGCCGAGATGCTCGCGGCTGACCACCACACTGGGGCCGGCGAAGCGGCTGCGGGTGAACACACCCGTTGCGGCGCACGCGTGGTCGGCGGCGACGACCACGAAGTCGGTCGTTGTGTCCTTGATGCCGATGTTGGAAACGTGGGCGCTGAAACCGCGGGGGAGCGCGACGGACGAAAGGGGATGGGGCGCTGTCATGGTGTCGCCCAGATTACGTGCAGGTGGAACCTACGCGATGGTGAGGTGGCGTCCGAGCGCGGTGCCGACGATGGTGAAGATGTCGCCGAGGGCGGCGATCTGTGAGTCGTCGAGGTGGTCGATGAGGTGACGACGCACGCTGGTGACGTGATCGCCGGCGGCGGCCTGCATCGCCAGCAGCCCGGCGTCGGTCAGCGTGGCCAGCATCACCCGGCGGTCCGCGCATGACGGTCGGCGTTCGACGTAGGCGGCCGTGACGAGGCCGTCGAGGCGCCGCGTCAGACCGCTCGGCGACAGGCCGAGTCGTTCGGCGAGATCGCACATCCGCAGTTGGTGCTCATCGGCCTCCGACAGCTGCACCAGCACTTCGTAGTCGCCGAAGGTGATGCCGTGCGGTGCCAGGTCTGCCTCCAGGGCGGCCATCAGATGGCCGTTGACCTCGGCAAACGCACGCCATGCGCGCATCTCGGCCGGTGTGAGCCACGCAGCACCGTCACTGGAGGCGATGGTGGCCGGCCTGGCCCCAGCGGGCTGGACTTCTGTCGACATCGCCTCAGCGTACAGATTGTGACTCACAAATGTTGCGTGCGCACTTAGTTGTGGTTACAATAGTTCACACCTCAACAACTGAGGCCAGTCGTGTACCAACCACTGCAACCCTGCAACCCCAGTCACGCAACCCAAACCACCCAACCCAAACCACCCAACAAGGAGCACGCCATGTCCACCACCACCTCAGCAAAGTCCCCGCTCGCCGAGCTCACCCCCGGCACCTGGAACGTCGATCCCAGCCATTCCACCATTGGCTTTGTAGCCCGCCACCTCATGGTCACCAAGGTGCGTGGCCGGTTCTCCAGCTTCACCGGATCGCTGGTCATCGCCGAGGACCCGCTGCAGTCCAGCGTGAACGCTTCCGTCGACATGGCATCGGTGGCCACCGGTGACGACGGCCGCGACGGCCACGTCAAGGGCGCCGACTTCTTCGATGTCGAGCAGTTCCCGACGATGTCGTTCACCAGCACCTCGATCACGCCCAAGGGCAGCGACTACGAGCTCGCCGGTGACCTGACCATCAAGGGCGTCACCAAGCCGGTCACCTTCGACCTGGAGTTCGACGGCGTGAACACCGATCCATGGGGCAACACCAAGGCCGGCTTCACCGCCGAGACCGAGATCAACCGCAAGGACTGGGGTCTGGAGTGGAACGTGGCGCTCGAGACCGGCGGTCTGCTGGTGAGCGAGAAGGTCAAGATCCAGCTGGACATCCAGACGGCCAAGGCCTGATTCAGCCCGGGCGCGCGCTGAGGTACGACGCCACGGCGTCGGCACAGCGCCGCCCGGAAAACATCGCGCCTTGGATCGAGCCGGTGTCGCGGTGATCGCCGCAGACGAACAGGCCGTCGCCCA
>JAYTSB010000067.1:0-3602 GCA_043745825.1 Actinomycetota bacterium
TGATGATCTCCATCGATTCCTCGAAGATCTCCCGGTTCACTCGGTCGTGCTCGGCGCTCATTGCGTTGTCGCCGCTGGCCACCACGGTGCCGAGGGCCCAGGCCTCGCGGGGCACGGTGCCGCGGCCGACGCCGAACTCCATCCGACCGCCGGTGAGGATGTCCGCGAGGGCGAAGTCCTCGGCCAGGCGCAGCGGGTGCCACTGCGGTACGACGTTGAACATCTGCCCGAAGCGAAGGCCGGCAGTGAGGTGCGACAGGTGCAGGCCGAACTGGATCAGGTTGGGCAGGACCTCGTAGCCCTCGTGCTGGAAGTGGTGCTCGGTGAGCCACATCGTGTCGAAGCCCAGGCTGTCTGCGGTGCGGGCCCAATCGACGAGGTTCTCGTAGCACGCGATCACCGCGTCGTTGCCGTACCGACGCGCCGTTGGCGCAACCGCCGGGTCGCCGGCATCCGGCATCGGGACGGTGCAGAAGAAGTTCGAGTCGACGCGCATGGTGCGAGCGTAGTGGTCACACCAGGTCGACGCGAATGCCACCTCGAGGGACTGAGCAGAAGTTCACAGCCCCGCAACAGAGCCGACGCGGGTTCGTGGGTCGCAGCCGCCCACGAGCATGCCGGCCGGGTCCACCACGATGGCGTGGGCGTGACCGAACGCGCTGTCGTACGGCGCAAGCACATGCACTTCGTGGCCCCGCTCACGCAGGCCGTCCACCCACTCCGTGGAGGCATGGCCCTCGACGATGACATGGGGGCCCTGCGGTGCGGTCCAGGTGTCGAAACCGGTGACGGGACCGCGTAGGAGCCAGCGCCCGGCGTGCAGCGCGGCGGCCGGTGTCTCGCCGTGCACGAACAGCCGCGTCGCCAGCTGCTGCAGGATCTGCGGTTGCCCGTCGCCGCCCATCGTGCCGAACACCGCCGCCAGCGAGCCGTCGGGGTTGGCGGCGAGGGCCGGCGAGAGCGTATGGGGGGGACGACGGCCCGGCGCGAGTTCGGCCGGATGACCGGCCTCCAGGGAGAAGCCGAGGCCCCGGTTGTGCAGGTTGATCTGCGTGTTGGGCTCCACCACCCACGAGCCGAAACCTGAGGCGTTCGACTGGATGAGCGAGACGCCCATCCGGTCCGCGTCCACCGTGCACAGATACGTGGTGTCACCATCGAAGGTGGGCACGTGAACCCGTGACGCCGTCGCCGTGTCCACCTGCGCCGCATCGCCGACGATGCGGGCGAGCAGAGCCCTGCCGTCGGCGCGATCGTGTAGCACCGCGGGACGGTCGCGGCCGGCGACCGTGGCTGCCTCGATCTGCACGTGGGCCCACTGTGCGTCGTCCGGATCGGCGGGCACGCCGACCTGTTCGACCAGTGCGGCGGCACCGAGTGTGAGGTAACCCTGTGAGTTGGGTGGCATCGTGTGCAGCACCTTGTCGAACACTGGCTGGGTCAGACTCGCCACCCAATCCGGCCGGGCGGTACGGAGGTCGTCGTCGGTGTACAGCCCGTTGCCGAGTTGGCGCAATCCGTTGCCGAACTCGCCGAGGTAGAAGCCGTCCCGGCCGTGCTCGGCGATCGCGCGCAGGGCGCGGCCGAGGCCCGGCCGGCGCACGATGTCGCCGGGACGCTTGGCCTGGCTCCACAGCTCGTGCAGGGTCGCCCGGGCACGGTCGTCGATCTGGGCGAGTGCGCCCACCAGCAGCGGCGACGCCGGGAACCCATCTTCGGCCAAACGGATGGCGGGGGCGAGCAGCTCGGCCAGCGGCAAGCGGGCGAAGCGCTCGTGCAGCGCGCACCAGCCGTCGACGCAGCCCGGCACGGTGACGATGCGGATGTCGTGTCGGAACGGCATCGAGTCGTGGCCCTCGGCACGCAACGCTGCGGGATCGCTGCCCGAACCGGCGCGACCGGTGGCGTTCAGCGCGTGCACAGCGGTGCCATCGTGCACCAAGGCGTAGAGGTCGCCGCCCATCCCGCACAGGTGCGGTGCGGTGACGGCGATCGCGGCGTTGGTCGCGATCGCTGCGTCGACGGCGTTGCCACCCTTGGCGAGTGCGGTCATTCCTGCCTGGGTGGCGAGCTGGTCGGCCGAGGCGACCATGCCGCCAGGGGCGCGGGTGGATGTGAACGGTGCTGCGTTCCCGGACATCACCGCAACCTACGCTGTGGTCGTGCGTGTCGAACAACCCCGCAGGTTCGCGGGGCCGGCCGTGATGAGTCTCGGCAGCGTCGTCGCTGTTGGTGCATCATTCGCCGACTGGCTGCGCACAGGAGCGGTGGAGCGCTCGAGCTACCAGATCCTCGGGCTCGTCGATCGGCTCGGGTTCGCCCCCGACGGACCGATCCGCACGCTCGTGCGTGCCTGGCCGCTGATGCCGCTCCTGATGGCGGGCGCCGTGGTGACCACCTGGTGGGGACTGCGTCAGGTCGGTGCGTCACTGGGCATCGTTGCCGGCCTCTACGCAGGTGCGCTGGGCGGCGCGATCGCCGCAGCCGTGCCCGAACGGCACCTCGTCTCGGTCAGCGCGGCACCGGCGATCACCGCTGTCGGCGCTGCGTTGGTGATCGTCGGCTCCGTGCTCGTGATCGCTGTCCAAACCCGGGTCGAACGCGTTTCCCACGATCCGGGCGATGACGTCACGGGCGGTGATATCACGGTGACCACTGGGAGCGGTGCTCCAGGACCTCCCGCAGCACCCCCGGTCGATCGGTCATGATCCCGTCCACTCCCATGTCGAGCAGGCGATGGATCTCGTCCGGATCGTCGATCGTCCACACGTGTACCTGCAGCCCCAACCGGTGGGCGCGCTGCACGAACGCCGGTGTGGTGACCACCAGCGGTCCCTGTCGCACGGGCACCTGGGCGGTGCGTGCCGTCGTGCGCAACAGCTTGCCGTAGCGCAGCGAGGCCACCGCGCCCGGCCCCAGTGCGGAGCACAGGTCCTCACCGAGGATGGCCCGCAGCTGTCGGATCCGCAAGTCGCTGAACGCGCCGACACACACCCGGTCGAGGGCGTTGGTGCGTCGCAGCGCGGCCACCAGCGCGGCGACCGCGGAATCGGTCTTGCAGTCGATGTTCAGGCGCAGATCCGGCCAGGCGCCGAGCAGCTCCTCGAGCGTGGGGATCGCGGCCACGCCGTTGACCCGGGCCTGGCGGACCTCGGCCCACGTCATGTCTGCAACGCGCCGGTCGATGCCGCAGGTGCGCTTGAGGTTGAAGTCGTGGAAGGCCAGCAGCACCCCATCAGAGGTGACCTGGACGTCGGTCTCCACGTACCGGTAGCCGAGGTCCACTGCGTACTGGAACGCCGGCATGGTGTTCTCCGGTGCGTCGCTGGCACCGCCGCGATGGGCGAACGGAATCGGGTGATCCCACTCGAGAAAGGGGTGGGTCGGTCGCGGCGTGCGGGGCACGCTGCGAGTATTGCGGATGGCCACTAACGTCGCGCACATGTCATCAGATCACGACGTCCGTGCCATCCCCCTCGCCGGCGAGCGCTTCACCTCCGCCGACTCCATCGAGGTCCGCTCCCCGTACGACAACGCCCTGATCGGACGCATTCCCTCGTGCACGGCGGCCGATGTCGACCGAGCGGTGACGGTCGCCAGGG
>JAYTSB010000068.1:0-8153 GCA_043745825.1 Actinomycetota bacterium
CGCTCGGCTGACGACCTGCATCACCGGCAGGCGCCCTCGAACATGCCGCGCAGGAGCATCAGCTCCGGCGAATGCACACCGATCAACTGGTGCACGATGAGGCGCTGGTCCCCGCGCGCCACCAGCCTGGCCGCCACGCACGCAGCTGTGGCCGGTGCATCGCCCTCGGCAACCAGCACGTCGGCGACGGCCGGCTCGGTCAGCTCCGGATCAGCCTCGGCGAACACCGCATCGGCCCGTTCGGTAACGGTGGCGGCACCCACGACAAACGGGCAGGTGGTGCCATCGGCGGGCACGACCCGGTCGACCAGGTAGTCGGCGACGACGCCGGTGATGCACTCGCTGGTCAGCGTGGCGGTGTGCCCGGCGCCTTCCCACTCGATGGCCACGGCGTCGCCCAGCGCCGCCGCCATCTGCGGCGCGTACCGAGCGGGCGTGGCCGGATCGTCCCTCGTGCCCACCACCAGCACGGGCGTCGGTGTGTCCACGGCGGTGATCACGGGCAAGGATTCGTCCGATGCGGGGAAGTCGGCGCACTCGAATGCACCTGCTCCGCGCCGGGCGAAGTCGGCGCAGCGGATGGCGACATTCGCAAACGTGTCGTCGGCCTCGGTGCTGGTGTCGGCCGGATAGCCGTACAGCAACCAGCTGTACAGGGCCGACAGCGCCGACGCGTCGCCATGATCGGCATCGGCCAGCGCGACGGCGAGCAGCGGCCAATCGGACGCGCTGTACATCGCGTTGACCAGCAGATCATCGAGATCGCGCGAGTCCAACCGCCCATCCGTGGGAAACGAGTCAACGGGGAGCGTAGAGATCTGCGCGGTGACGCGATCGACCAACTGCTGGGTGTGCGGACCGGCGGGGCATGCTGTGGACGCGTTGCACAGATCCTCGAACGCGGCGATCGTGCTCTCGAAGTCCTGCTCGGCGTAGAAGTCACTGCCGCCCTCGGTGTTGTTGGAGCCGCCGGCGTGCGGATCCACGGCACCGTCGAGCACCATCGCCCGCACCCGGCCGGGGAACAGATCGGCGTAGACCGCTCCCACCGCCGTGCCATAGCTGTAGCCGAGGTAGGTCAATCCGGCGTCACCGACGGCGCGGCGCAGCATCTCCACGTCACGCGCCACGTTCACCGTGCCGAGGTGCGGCAGCTCAGCCGTGTTCGGATCGATGCACGGACCGTAGGAGACCGACGTCGGGTCGAACGAGAGCGGGCATCGCACCGCCGCCGAGTCGCCGACGCCCCGAGGGTCGAAGCCGACGATGTCGAACCGGTCGAGCACATCAGCGGGGAACGACTCGGCCTCCTGCATCACCAGCTGGACACCCGAGCCACCGGGCCCGCCGGGGTTCAGTACCAACGATCCGATCCGTTCCGCCGGCTGCGCCGCAGGCAGGCGGATCACGGCGATGTCGATCTGCGTCCCACCGACGTTGCCGTAATCGAGTGGGACGTTGATTCGACCGCACTGGTACGGCGCTGCGGCGCTGTCGCACGACGTCCACGAAACCGGCCCGATCGGGGGCAGGTCGTCTCCGCCAGGGGGTGACGTGTCACTCGGTTCACTGCTGGACGTCGCGGGGTCGGGCGATGCCCGATGCTGGTCCGACTTCGTGGTGCGTACGCCGCTGGACGCGCAGCTCGATGCGACGAGCACGACACACGCCGCCTTCGCCACTCCGACGAACAACGATCGGCGTGTCACCTGTGTAGCCTACGACGGACCGGTGTCGTGTTCGGCGGCGAGATCGGCGGCGATCTCGCCGGCCAGCGCGCCGAGCCGGACTTCACCGGCCGGCGTCTGTCCGCCGAGGTCGAGGAACCGCTGCAGGGCCTCACGCGTGCCGGGCCCGCCGAGTGATGCCTGGAACGCTGCGCCCTCGGCGCGTAGGTGCTCGCCGATCCCGCGGTCGGCCAGCAGCACCGATGCCTTGGCCGCGGCGACCGCATGAGGGGGGAAGGACGCGATGCGCGCGGCGAGACGGTCGACGTGCGGCCACAGCTCGGACGCATCCAGCGTTCGGTTCACCCAGCCCCAGCGTTCGGCAAGATCGGCATCGACATCGTCGCAGCCGCGCACCGCCTCCAGCGCTCGCGAGCGCCCGATCAGGCGGGGCAGGCGTACGGTGCCCGATCCTCCCGGCAGGATGCCGAGCGCCACCTCTGGCTGATTGAAGACGGCGCCGTCGCGCCGGGCGAAACGCATGTCGCAGCTCAACGCGAGTTCGCTGCCGCCACCACCGACACGTCCTTCGATCACCGCGATGGTGGCCTTGGGCATCGTGCGCAGCGTCTCGCACATGACGTGGAACGGGTTCGGCTGGTCGGCGGCGACGGCGGCGGGGTCTCGCTCGATCGGGAACCGCAGGATCAGGCTGACATCGAAGTGGGCGATGAAGAAGTTCGCGTTGGCCGACGACAGCACCAGGACACGCACGGCGTCATCGGCCGCCAGTTCACCGACGAGCTGTGCCAGCTCGGCGAACATCACGCCATCGAGCAGGTTGATGTCGCCGTGGTCGATCACCACGCGGGCAACACCGTTGGCGGTGTCGACGCGCAGCGAGTGGTACACGATCAGTCGGCCAGCAGGCTGCGCAGGAGCTCGCGGGTGCGGGCGACCTCATCGGGGTTGCCCCCGAACTCGGAGGCAGTGAAGTCGGTGACCCCGACGTCGGCCAGCGCGCGGATGCGGTCCCCGACCTCGGCCTCGTTGCCGACGATGGCGATCTCCTCGGGTCCGCCGACACCCTCCTTGTCGAGCATCGCCCGGTAGCTGGGCAGGTACCCGTACATCTGGAAGATGGATGCGGCCCGGGCCACGGCGCCGGCACGGTCCTCGGTGACGCACACCGGCAGCGCCGAGATCACACGCGGGGTCGGGCGACCGAGGTGTTCTGCCGCGGCGCGCAACGTGGGCACGGTGTGGGTGCGCAGCGTCTCCGGCCCGGTGCACCAGGTGACGGTGCCGTCGGCCATCGCTGCGGTGACCCGCAGCATCTGCTCGCCGAGCGCAGCCACGAACACGCCAGGCCGGCTCGTACCGGGGGCCGACACGCCGGCGTGAACGTGGTAGTCCTCGCCGTCGAAGGAGGCCGGCTGACCCTCCACCAGCGGCATCAGCACGCTCAGGTACTCGCGCAGGTGGCGGACGGGCTTGTCGTACGACATGCCCCACATGTTCTCCACCACCATCTTGTGGCTGAGGCCGATGCCGAGAGCGAGTCGGCCGCCGGCGGCGGCGTTCACGGTGAGCGCCTGCTGGGCAAGCATCATCGGATGGCGGGGATAGGTGGGCACCACCCCCGTTCCCAGTTCGATCCGGGGCACGTCCCGACCGATCACTGCGAGGGCGGTGAGGGCGTCGTGTCCGAAGATCTGGGAGACCCAGAAACCGTCGAAACCCTGGTGTTCCACGGCTGTGGCCTCGGCGACGAGATCGTCCAGGGTGCCGTCGTTGGTGGATCCGCTGAAGATGGCGATGCGCATGTCACGCACCGTACCGCACGATTCAGGTGTGGGCCTTCGGCGTGAAGCCGGGGCGGGAGTCGACCCCATGGCGGGGAGCGACAATGGCAAGGAGCCCCATCAGGGCGACTGCGATCAGAGCAAACATTTCATCACCTCTTGTGATTAAGCTTGGGTTCAGTATTACTGAACTCTATCGATAATGGAAATGCATATTCATGACTGATTCGATCAGAAACCAAGATTTACCCCTCGGTGTCGAGGTGCGCCACCTGGCCGCGCTCGAGGCGATTGCTCGCACCAGCTCGTTCTCCCAGGCTGCGGTGCTGCTCGGCTACGCGCAGAGCGCGGTCTCCCAGCAGATCGCCACGCTGGAGCGCTCCGTCGGGCACAAGCTCGTCGAACGTCCGGGCGGTCCTCGACCGGTGTCGCTCACCAGTGCGGGTGAGGTGCTGCTGCGCCACGCCACGCACATCACCGCCCGGCTCGGCGCAGCCAAGGCCGACCTCGATGCCCTGGCTGCGGGCGAAGCCGGGGCATTGCGCGTCGGCACGTTCCAGTCGGCCAGCGCCCGCCTGCTGCCGCCAACGCTGACGCGTTTTCGAGACAACTGGCCGCGCATCACCGTGGAGCTGCGCAACGAACGCCCCGGCGCCATCCTGGAGGCGCTCGTGCGCGCTGGAGAGCTGGATCTCGCGTTCAGCGACACGGGCGTGTTCGCCGCACCGCTGAAGTCGGCCGAGTTGATCGTCGATCCCTACGTGGTGATGCTGCCGCCCAACCACCCGCTGGCTGCGTACGACGAACTCGATCTCGGCCAACTCGACGGAGTCCGGCTGATCTCGGCGTCGAGCGACGACGCATGCGAGGCGCGGGTGTTCGACGCCTTGGAGCGCACCGGCGTGAAGCCGCAGACGATCTTTCGCAGCGACGACAACCTGACCACCCAACGTCTCGTGGCCTCGGGGCTGGGCATCGCGATCGTGCCGCTGCTGGCCGTCGAGCTGTTCGTTCCCGACGCTGCCGTGACCGTGCTGCCGCTCAGCGCAAGACAGCGCATCTCGCGCAGCATCAGCATCGTCTGGCACCAGGACCGTTACCGGTCACGGGCGGCTGAGGCCTTTGTGGAAACCGCAATTGCCGTGGCTCGCAACATCGGTCTGCCCACCGTGCCGGTGATCACGTCACGACCCACCACGATGTTGGTCTGATCACGTGTAGAGGCGCAGCACCGTGAACAACGTCATTCCCACGGCCATCATCAACAGCATGTTTCGGGTCTTCGCGAACACGGCAGCCGCGAGCAACGCAGCCCACAACTCATTGTTGTGCCAACCAACCGCGACGTGACCATTGCGGGTCAAGAGATCGGGGGCGACGATTGCCGCCAGCGCGCACGCCGGGGCGTAGCGCAGCGCCTGCTCCACCCGTGGCGGCAGGCGCAGCGATGCCGGCAGCATGAAGAAGCTGCCGCGGGTGAGCACGGTGGTGAACCCCAACCCGGCGAAGGCAATGAGCATATGTGTCCAACTGCGCATACTCTCGCTCACGACCCGATCTCCTCGCCTGGCGGAGCCACCACGCTGGTGCGGCGCAGGAACGTGATCCGGCCGCTGCGGGCTTCGGCGTCACGCACGGGCAACTTGGACTCGGCGATCACCGCCACGGTGACACCGGCGAGCACGGACATGAGCAGCCCGAGGCGTAACGGCACGCGCACGGTGGCCACGGCCAAGGCAGCCGTGACCACGACCCCCAGCACCGCCGGGAGGCGCACCACCATGGGAATGAGCACGGCAACGAGCGCGAGCACGGCGGCGAGCCCAAGGCCCCACTCCGTCGGCGCCAGGCCGCCGAGCAGGATGCCGACCACCGACGATGCCTGCCAGGACACCCAGTTGAGCACGGCCCCGCCGTAGAAGAAGCCCCACTGCTCCGGGTTGCCGCGCTCGGTGGAGCCTCCGTAGCGCTGCATGAACAGCGCGAACCCGATGTCGCCGTTGAGGTATGACGCGAGCAGTCGCTGCTTCCACGGCAGCGAGGCGAAGTAGCTGCGCGACGCTGCGGCGAAGATCACGAACCGCAGGTTCACCAGCGTTGCTGTGACCCACACCACCGGCAGGGGTGCCCCCGCGGCGAGCAGCGGGAGCACGGCCAACTGGGCCGACCCGGCGAACACCGAGAACGTCATCACGAGGGCAATGGGGATCGTCAGCCCACCGCCAACGAGGGCGACACCGGTGGCAACGCCCCACGCCGCGATGGCGAGCGCGGGTGGGCCCATGGTGCGCGTGCCCACTCGAAACGCCTCGGCGTCGATGGGCGGAATCAGTTCGGCGCGAAGCGTGCGCAGCAAGGCTCGGTCTCTCGAAATTGTCGTTCGGCCCGGGTCAAGCCAGGCTGACCAGATCGAGCCAGTCCTGGTTGAAGAAGTCGACCTCACCATCGGGCATCAGCAGCACCTTGGTGGGTCGGATCTGCTCGACGAACTCGGTGTCGTGGCTGACAAAGATGATGGTTCCCTTCCAGCCGCTGAGTGCATCGGCAACGGCTTGGCGGCTCGGCGGATCCAAGTTGTTGGTGGGTTCGTCGAGCAGCAGCAGGTTGTTGCGGCCCACCATCAACGTGGCCAGCGACAGTTTGGTCTTCTCGCCACCGCTGAGCGTGCCGCTCTCCTGAAACACCTTGTCGCCCATCAGCCCGAACATGCCGAGCATCCCGCGCAACTGCGTCTCGGTGAGTTGGATGTGCGGCGGCACGGCGGCGCGGATGTTGTCGAGCAGGCTCTGTTCGATGCGCAGGTTGTCGTGCTCCTGGGCGTAGTAGCCGACGCTGACGTTGTGCCCGAAACGGAACTCACCGAGGGTCGGTTCGGTCTCCCCGGCGAGGATGCGCAGCAGGCTGGTCTTGCCGGCGCCGTTGAGGCCGAGCACAAGCAGGCGTTCACCCTTGCCGATGTCGAAGGAGACATCCTCGAACACCGGCGTGCCGGCGCCGTAACCCTTCGACAGCCGGCTTGCGGTCACCACCGTGACGCCCGATGCGGGCGGCTCCGGGAACTTGACCTTCATGATCTTGTCGCCCTTGCCGACGTTCACCCTGTCGGATTCCAGGCGGGCGATCTGCTTCTCCTTGCTGTGCGCCATCGCCGCCTTGGTCGCCTTGGCGCCGAAACGGTCGACGATGGTCTGGAGACGCTGGATCTCCTTGGTCTGCAACAAGGCCTTGCGCGCCATTCGGTCCTCGTCCGCCGCGCGGGCGCTGCGGTACTGCGTGTAGGTGCCCTTGTACTCCACGAGGTGGCCGGTGGCGTCCTCGGCGGGGCGATCCAGGTGCAGCACACGGGTGATGGCCTCGTCGAGCAGGTCGAGGTCGTGGCTGATGACGAGCATCGCGCCGCGGTACTTGCGCATGTAGTCCAGCAACCACGTCTTGGCATCGATGTCGAGGTGGTTGGTGGGTTCGTCGAGCAGCAGCGCATCGCTGCCGGCAAACAGGATCCGGGACAGCTCCACGCGCCGCTTCTCGCCGCCGGACAGCACGCTGAGCGGCAGATCCATGCGGTCAGCCTTCAGCCCGAGACCAGCGGCAATGGAGCGGGCCTCGCTGTCAGCGGCGTAGCCACCCGACATCGCGAATTCCTCCTGGGCGCGGCTGAAGCGGGCCACGTTGCGGTCGCTGGTCTCTTCCTCCATCGCAATGCGCAGCTTCTCGATTCGCACCAGCTGATCATCGATGCCACGCCCGGACAGGACATGGGTGATGGCGGTGCGGCCGTCGGCCATGCTTGCGATCTTCGGGTCCTGGGGCAGGTAACCGAAGCCGCCCTTGCGCAGGATCTTGCCGCCAATCGGCTCGCTCTCGCCACCGAGCACCTTGAAGAACGTGGTCTTGCCGGCGCCGTTGCGGCCCACCAGACCCACCTTGTCGCGGGGCATGATGGTGAACGAGGCGTCTTCGACGACGAGTCGACCGCCGATCTCCACCGAGACACCCTGGACCTGAAGCACGCGTCCAGGGTGGCAGCACATGTGCACAACCGCAACCGGGTGTGCCACGTCACCGCGTCGGGAACCGTAGTATTCGGCCATGCACCTGGGCATGGACGTTGCCCCGCCGATCGACCGGGCATCAGTCGACCCGTCAGCGGCGCCCGCGACGCGCGCGCTGCGCCTGGCCGCACCGGCGATGTGCGGATGCCTGCTCGCCGGGGCAGCCACCTACCTCGCCGCCGTGGATCCCGCCGCACCCGGCACACACCTGCCGGCGTGCCCGCTGTACGAGTTGACCGGACTGTGGTGTCCCGGCTGTGGGCTCACGCGGGCCACGCATGCCGTGCTGCGCGGCAACCTGGGGGCGGCGTTCGGGTACAACCTGTTCTTCCCGGCGTTCTTGGGAGCAATCGTGGTCGGCTGGCTGGTCTGGATGCGCGCTGCGCTCGGCAGGCCAGCGCTGCGCTGGGTGACGCGGATCCCGGTCTGGTCAGGCGTTGCCCTTGCCGTGGCCCTCGTGGCATTCGGGGTACTGCGCAACCTGAACGGCTTCGGCGTACTCGCTCCCTGATCGAACGGATCGGCTGATCACGCCTTCGGCGGAGGCGGATCGGTGGCCGGCGGCTGCGTGGTGGGCGGCGTGGTGGGTGGCGGCAGCGTCACGACCGGCGGCGCCGTCGTTGTGGGCG
>JAYTSB010000069.1:0-5345 GCA_043745825.1 Actinomycetota bacterium
TTGGACGGCTCCACCGGCTCCGCCGCGGCGTACGCGGAGAGCCGCCATGTGACGGCTTCGATGCCGACGTCGGGGATGGTGAGGCCGTAGATGCGGCGGTAGTCGGACTCGAAGGCGTCCACCACCTGGGCATCGGTTGCCGGCCACTGCGCACCTTCGCCGAGCCACAGCGTGATCTCGTTGCCCTGGCCGAGGTAGCGGGCGTCGAGCCCGTAGCGGAACGTGATCTGGTCCGGGTGCACCCCAGCAGCGCTGAGCACACGGATGCCCTCGGCCCGCAGCTCGTGGAGCAGGGCGTCGCGATCAGCAGCGGCGATGGACGCCAGCGGGCGCACCATGCTGCGGGCGAGATCGATGCGCACCGGGGTGACGAGTGTGCCGAACGCGGACAGCACGCTTGCGTTCATGGGGAACACGACCCGGCTGGAGTCCAGCAGCTCGGCCACGCCACACGCATGGATGGGACCCGCACCGCCGAAAGCGAGCACCGTCACGCCGCGCAGGTCCTCGCCCTGCTCGACGGCGTGCATGCGCGACGCCGCAGCCATGTTCTGATTGACCAGCTCGTGCACCCCGGCGGCGGTGTCACCGATGGGTAGGCCGAGCTGATCGGCGACGGCTTGGAGCGCAGACTCGTTTGCGGCGAGGTCCAGCGGCATGTCCCCGCCGAGGAAGAACTCGGCATCGAGCAGACCGAGGGCCAGGTCGGCGTCGGTCACGGCAGGCTTGGAACCGCCACGCCCGTAGCACGCCGGGCCAGGATCGGCGCCGGCGGACTCGGGACCCACCTTGAGCAGACCCAGCTCGTCGAGCCGGGCGAGGCTGCCGCCGCCGGCACCGATCTCGACGAGATCGACCGACGGTACGGACACCGGGAAGCCCGAGCCCTTCTTGAAACGGTAGATCCGGGCGACCTCAAAGGTGTTGGTCAACTCCGGCTCGCCGTTGCTGATGAGGCACGACTTGGCCGTGGTGCCACCCATGTCGAAACAGAGCAGTCGATCTTCACCGAGGCGTCGGGCGAACCAACTGCCGGCGAGTGCACCAGCAGCGGGACCGGACTCGACGAGGCGGATCGGCGACTGGGCGGCGTCCTCGGCCGCCACCACCCCTCCGTTGGAAAGCATCATCAGCACCGAACCGCCGAAGCCCTCGGCGGCGAGCCATTTCTGCAGCTCGTCCAGGTAGGGCCCGATGACCGGCATCGTGGCTGCGTTACAGGCTGTCGTGATCATGCGCGGGTACTCGCGGATCTGGGGACTGATCTCGCTGGACACGCACACGGGCACGCCGAGCTCACGGCGCAGGTGCGCAGCAATCACTCGCTCGTTGGCCGGGTTGGCGTAGGCGTTGATCAGGCACACACCGACGGCCTCGACGTCTGCGGCACGCAGCGCGGTGGAAATGGCGGCCAAGCCGTCGGCCGTCGGCGCTGCGACGACCTCGCCCAGCGCGTTGGTGCGCTCGGCGATCTCGACGACGCGATCACGCGGCACCGGCGGGGCCGGGAACTCGATCTGCAGGTCGTACATGTCATAGCGGTGCTCATCGCGGATCTCCAGGGTGTCGCCGAAGCCAGAGGTGGTCACGATTCCGGCGCGACCGATCTTGCCCTCGATGAGCGCGTTCGTGATCAGCGTCGTGGCATGCACGATGGGGGCCGTGATGTCGGAGGGCCGGACACCGGCTTTGGCGAGCAGCTGGCGAACGCCGGCGCGAACGCCCTCGAGCGGCGCCTTCGGCGTGGTGAGGGTCTTTTCCACGACCACGTTGCCCGACGCAGCGTCGAGCAGGACGAGGTCGGTGAACGTGCCGCCGATGTCCACGGCAAGTCGCCAGTCGTGTGCGATCGTGTTCTCGCTCATGCTGCGCCTGCGGTGCGCGGCGGGGAAAAGACGTCGAGGATCCACACCTCGTTGAACTCGTCGTCGCCGATGAACCTGCTGTCGCCGTGCCAAACGTTCATTCCGGCGAGGTAGACCTCGCCCGCACGCAATGTGACGCGACGCTCGTCGTCGGGTTCGCCGATGCGGAAGTCCAATGCACCGCGCATGATCACGCCGAGTTGCTCGTTGTCGGCGTGATTGTGCAGCACCGATCCGCCGGCGCCGCCGGTGATCCGCCAGAACCACAGCTCGAGGTGCTCGCCGACGATGATCCGCCGACGGAAGCCCGGGCGATCCGTCTCCAGGAACGTGTCCTCCTCGAAGAAGTAGCAGTAGTGCTCGGCACCCGGCGTCACCGGTGCTGCCCCGTTCGAATCAGTACTGGTCGTTTCGTTCGTCACAGCAGGCGCTCCACCATTCGGCGTTCGACATCGTCGAGATGGGCTACCACCGCGGCGACTGCCTTGCGCGGGTACCCCTTGACGACGGCCTCGGCGATGGCCCGGTGGGCCTCCAACGAGGACGAGATGATCTCGTTCACTTCACTCCGGTTGACCTCGGCATACAGCAACGAGGCGAGGTCACCGGACTTGAAAAGCGCCGCGAGAGCCTTGCTGTGGACTTCGTTCAGCAGGGGGTTGCCGCAGCTCCGGGCCAGCAGCGAGTGGAACCGGTGGTCCAGCTCGCGGAAGGTCTCCAGGTCGTTCGTGCGTCGTTCGGCGATGGCTGCGATCTGCTCGCGCTGCTCCACCGTGGCGCGACGCGCCGCCATCTCGGCAATGGCCGGCTCGATGACCTGGCGTACCTCGAACAACTGCGTCACGAGGGTTTTGCGATCGTCGCCGGTGAAGTTGACATCGGGCAGGTGCTCGGCCACCACGGACCGGTTGCCACGACGTTCGACGTAGCCGGCGATGACGAGACCCTGGATGGCCTCGCGCACCGAGGTGCGGGCCACACCGAACTCCTGACAGAGCACGCGCTCGGCCGGCAGCGGCATGCCCGGAGCGAGGTGGCCGGTATGGATCGCATCGGCGAGGCGCCGCCGGATCTCCGCCGACACCGTCACCCGCGACACGGGATCGAATCCGGTGTAGCTCACGCGCCCAGGCCAGAGAAGTGCGTGCGCTCGGCGCCGATGTCGAGCGGACGCACGATGGCTTCATGCTCGCTGTCACCCCAGTGGGCGGCGGGTACGAGCCACATGACCTCGAACTCGAGGCCGTCGGGATCCATTGCATACAGGCTCTTGTTCGCCCCGTGATCGCTGCTGCCCTTCAGTGCGCCGACGGCAGCAAGACGGTCGCGCATCGACTCCAGCTCCTCGAGCGTCGGCACCTCCCAGGCGAGGTGATACAGGCCCACCGTGCGGCGGCCAGCCTCGCTGGGCTGGGCCTGCTCGCCGATCGAGAAGAACGCGATGTCGTGGTGGTTCTCGGACGCCGGCGCACGCATGAACACGAACGCACCGTCCGGATGATCGATGATGGTCAAGAAGCCGAGGACTTCTTCGTAGAACCGCTGTGTGCGCCGTGCGTCTCGCACGTACAGCACGGCATGGTTCATGCCAGTGATTGGCACGTTGCCTCCCTCTTGGACTGATGGTCAGACCGTACTCAAGGAGCTCGCCAGGCGCAAGCCTTGGTCAGACCAAGCCGACCGGGACCTGAGGATCCACCGACTCAGAGCCCCGTGTTGGTTCGCAGGTACCGAGGATTGCGTGAGGCGCAATCCTGGGTGACAGCGACTCGCAGAGGCGAACGCCGACCCGGCATTACTGCGCACCCGTCTCGCACTCCCAAGCGGTCAGACGAAGATGTTGCGGGCGATGCCGGCGTGGCAGCCGAGCGTGCCGTCCACCACCTGGGTGACGCCGAGGTCCATCGCCACCGACGACAGTGAGTACGCGTCATCGGCGCTGAGGCCGAGATGGGTCTGCATCAGCCACAGCATCTGCTCGAACGCCATCGTCATCGCCTCGTCGAGGTCGGCGCCGAAGCCGTGGGTGTACCAGTGGCTGGCCGTCTCCAGTAGCGGCGCGGTGTTGCCGATGCCCTTGATCACGCTCACCTGGATGGTGGCGTTGAGCGACGCCTCGATGGCGGTGCCACAGATCTCGCCGTCCCCCTGCGCGTAGTGCGGATCGCCGACGTACAGGTTCCCGCCGGGGGCGAACACGGGGTAGCACATCGTGGCGCCGGGACCCACCCGCCAGTTGTCGACGTTGCCGCCGAACACGCTGGGCGGGATGGATGACAGCCGGCCGGTCTCGGCCGGGGCCACACCCATCACGCCGAAGTGCGGGCGCACCGGCACGCTGACGGCACGACTGAACGCCTGGCGCGCCGCCGGATCTGGTGTGCTGATCACGCCGGGCAGGTCGTACATCGGTCGAGCCGTGAAGTCGAACGCAAACTCGGGGTGGGCGCGCGAGCAGAAGTCGGCGCCCATCTCGTCGAGTCCGTAGGTGGTGATGCGCTCTTTGCCGAACGTCTTGTAGAGCAGACCCCAGTTGGCCGCACAGTTCGAGCCATGCGCACGGTGAGTCGGGCCGGCTCGTCTCGGTCGATGTAACCCCAGTACACCGTCTCTGGCGTGGCCGGCAGGCGGTGACGGGTGCCCGAGCCGTGCGAGGCACAGAAGCAGTGATGTCCAGAGCCACTGGGTCACGGTACGAGCGACAGATGAACGCGGTGTTTCGGCGTGTTTCGATCTGGAGAACGTGGGGCTGTGGCTGGCACCACTGCCTCCGGAGGTTCAGTCGACGCCGTACTCGACCAGGAACATGGTGGCGTCATCCTTCAGCCCGTGCTCCACGAAGGTCAGCACATTCGCCGAGAGCCGCCTGACAGTTTCGGAGACGGGAACGCGATCCAGCGTGGCACGGACGAGGTAGTCGGCCAGTCGTGCCTCACCGAACGCTTCGGTCGTCGACCTCGACTCGGTGATCCCGTCGGTGTAGAAGAGAACCCGGTCGCCCTTTTGAAGCGTCACTTCGGCCAATTCCACGATGGTGCCGCCAAGCCCCATCGGCATTGACGGTTTGCAGGGCAGTGGGCCGGCGAAGCTGCCGTTGCGCACGAGCAGCGGCAGCGGGTGGCCGGCATTGATCCAACGAAGCAGACCCGAATCGGTGTCGAGCGTGCCGAGTTGGCCGGTCACGTACCGGGAGTCACCGAAGTGGTCGATCAGGACACGATCGACCTTTTCATACGCAGACGTCAGCGTGCCGCCCTCGCGGCGAACGTTTCGGAACCCATTGATCGCCGCAGCCGCCATCAACACCGCGGACATGCCGTGACCCATGGCATCGACAATTGCGAAGTCCAACCGGCCGTGGTTGAGGGCATAGTCGAACGAATCGCCGCCGATCGAGTACGCCGGCTCCAAGATGCCGGCCACAGAGACGTTCTCCGCCGTGGCCGCGAGCGGTGGAAGCAGGTCCCACTGAACCTCTGC
>JAYTSB010000070.1:0-4082 GCA_043745825.1 Actinomycetota bacterium
GTCGGCGTCAGTGGCCGTGGCGGTGGTGGATGTCCGGCAGGTGCTCGTGCAGGTGCGCCAGCGCGAGGTGGCGGTGATGCTGGCCGGCGACGATCTCCACGGCGCCCGCCTGATGGTGGGCGTCGCGGGGGTCCACTGGGTGGGTGTGCTCGAGGGTCTGATGCACGTGGGCATGACCGTGGTTGGCAGACCCCACGATCACCACGCCCGTCAACGAGAGCACGAACGCAGCCAGCAACGCCCACGTGAGTGCTTCCCCGTTCACCGGCCATGCCAGCGCAGCACCGACGAACGGCGCCAGGGCGAAGATGACCTGGCCCCGCGACGCGCCGACGAGCCGCGCACCCGTGATCCACATCGTGATCGACAACCCGTATCCCAGTGCGCCGATCACCAACGCGACCGGCACCAGGCGCCACGTCGGCGCACCGTCCAGCGTCAGGCCGAGCAGCACGTTGACCGAACCAGCAACGAGACCCTTGGCCAGCGTGATCCGTGCTGGGCTGTAACTGTCGAGGCTCGCCGTGATTGCGTTGTCAACGCCCCAGGAGACGCACGCGCCGACGACCAGCAGTGCGCCGAACGCAAGACCGGCTCCGTTGCCGCCTGCCAGCACGATGCCACCGCCGACCACAACGAGGATTCCCACCGCGCCGCGCCGACCGATCTGTTCGCGGAGGAAGATTCGCGCGACGAGTGCGGTCGCAACGAGCTCGAGGTTGAGAAGCAATGACACCGTTCCAGCGGGTGTTCGGTCAAGTGCGAGCACCAGCAGCACCGGCGCCAGCCCTCCGCCCATCACCACCGCGAGCAGGAGGCGAACCCGTTGCCCCCCGGCCACGGTCGAGCGCTGGTCCTGCGCAACGAACGGCGCGACGGCGAGCGCAGCGCCGAGATAGAGCAGCCCCGCCAGCGTCACCGCCCCGATGTGGTCGACGAGGAGCTTGGTTGCGGGTGTTGCCGCGCCGAACAACACCGCAGCGGCGGCGCACCACAGCCACCCGTGCCGCTGTGACCTCGCAACGGTGGTCACGAGACAGTCCCGACGAGAATGACCTCACTCACACCGCCAAGCCTACGAGCCAGTGGCGGCACCGGGGGGCCGTGGGTCTCGTGAGCGTCGGGCGAATCGTGAGTGCCACACCGCGCATATGGCGGTCTGCCACGCACACTTCGTCGCGCTTGGCGCAAGCTGGTGCCCCTTCTGCAGGTAGTTGCGGAAACCGTCGGCCGTCGGCTCGAGCACGGCGAACGCCTCGGCATCGGTCTGGGCCTGGGATGCGTCGGTGCGGCCGGGCGTGAATGGCACCTGCACCTGGTGTCCAGCGTTTGCGGCCGCCCGTTCCACCGCAGCACAACCGCCCAGCACGATCAGGTCGGCCAGTGATACGGCCTTGCCACCGGTCTGTTCACCGTTGAACCTGCCCTGGATGTCCTCGAGGGTGGCCACCACTCGGGAGACGCCTGACGTGATGTTGACGTCCCACTCGGCTTGGGGCGACAGGCGGATGCTTGCCCCGTTTGCAGCGCCGCGCTTGTCCGTATCGCGGTATGTCGATGCCGATGCCCATGCCGTGCTGACCAGCTGAGCCACCAACAGGCCGGAGGCGAGGATCTCCGCCTTGAGCGCGGTGACATCGGCGTCGTCGATGAGTGCGTGGCTTGGCGCGGGAACCGGATCCTGCCAGATCAGCACCTCGTCGGGGACCCAGGGCCCAGGTAGCGGACGATGGGCCCCATGTCGCGGTGCAGCAGCTTGAACCAGGCCCGTGCGAACGCATCAGCGAGTTCGGCGGGGTTCTTGTGGAAGCGCTCGGAGCATCCGGCCGAACGTCTCACGGATGTCACGGGCCGATGCCATTGGGCCAGGGCTGCCGTTCGGACCCTGCGGGCTGACGTACATCAGACCAATCTGCACGGCACCGAGCGGAGCAGCCAGTTCGCGGTCGCCGCTGTAGCGCTGGTCCTCCAACCACACCCGCTCCGGACCCCAGTACACGTCGTCCTCGGGCGCCCAGATGTCCTCTCGCCCGCCACAGAAGCCGAACGTGGTGAAGCCCATCGTTTCCAGGGCGCGGTTGCCCGCGAAGACCAACAGGTCGGCCCAGGAGATCTTGCGGCCGTACTTCTGCCATCAGTGCGTCCACATCGGCAGCAAGCGCGTCGAAGTCCAGGCTGTTGAACGCCGCGGCGTAGTCGCAGCCGGCCCCCATCGGGTCGGCGCTGGGATGGTTCTGACGCAGGACGCGCAGGTTCAGACTGTCCGGCCACCAGTGTGGGTCGCCGTGTTTCCCACCGCCTGGTGGGTGGCGCTCATCACCGCGCACGTGGCCGTGGTCGGCTCGTCGCTGGTGGTGACTGTGCCGTGCTCTTCGTTGCTCATCCGGTCTCCTCAGTGCTGGGGCTCATCCTCGAATCTCCGTCGGGATTCGTCTCCCACACGCCCGACGGTCAAGGCGAGCCCGCCCTCTGATGGTCCGGTTTGGTGTGCGACGTCTACTCTGCCCCGCCTTCGACAACGAGTCCGACGAGCACCTGCACCCACATCCTTCCGAGCCAGTCGGCGAACTGTTCATTCGTCCATTGCCGCTCGTTGACCAGACGGTGCCAGAGCACGCCGTCGGTCATCGACCAGATGAGGTCCCGGCATTCGGCCTCCGACACGGCGAGCTGCCCGGTGGCGGCCGCATCTGACGCCATCACCGTCATGCCGGCAAGGCGTTGGCGCCCCATCTCCTCCTGCATCGCCGCGGCCGCGGGGTCGGCACCGGCGGCGGCCTGCACCATCAACTGGAACGGAGCAATTCGTTGAGCGGTCTCGGTGAAGAAGGCGGCGTGCATCATCAGCCGCCTGGTCAGGTCCGGTTCACTGCGGATCGCCTTGACCTGCGGGCGCTCGTGGAACACCACGTCGGTGTCGTCTCCGCCGATGGTGATGTCCCAGGCCCGATGCAGCAAGGTTGCCTTGTTGCCGAAGGCGCCGTAGATCGTCTCGCTCGACACGCCCGCAGCTTCGGCGATATCGCCGATCGTGGTGCGCCCGTAGCCGCGCCCGATGAACAGATCGCGCGCCGCGCCCACGATGGCGCGCCGCGTCTGGTCTGCCTGCGCACGCCGGCGTGAAGAATCGTACGACCTCGTCTTGACAGGATCGGATGATTTCATTACACCGTAACTGTAACGACTTGGATGTGCCCAGCATCGAAATGAAGAGGGTCAATGAGCGACACCACGAACGAGACCGGCACCATGGCACGGGACTGGAGTGCAGTTGCGGATGCTTGGGACGCGTCGGTCGACTACGCCGATGATCTCTCCGACGAGGCCACGATGGCTCTGCTCTCGCAACTCGCTCCCGGTGACGGCGACCGCGTGCTGGAGCTCACCGCCGGACCCGGCAGCCTCGGCGAGGACTGGTCGCGTCGTGTCGGCCCGGCGGGCACGGTGCTGCTCAGCGATTTCGCCCCTGGAATGGTTGCCGTGGCGGCTCGGCGGAACGCGCACCTCGCCAACGTCGAGGTGGCCGAGCTCGACGCGTGCGCCATCGACCGGGCAGACGCGACGTTCGACGTCGTCGCGTCGCGCATGGGTCTGATGTTCACGCTGGATCCTGCCGTCGCACTCGCTGAGATCCGCCGGGTCCTCGCGACCGGCGGCCGCTTCGGTGCCTTGACGTGGGGCGGCATCGAGCACAACCCGTGGATGACGTGCGTCGGCATGGCCGCGATGATGCATGGCCTGGTCAGCGGGGGGCCGCCAGTCGGGCCGGGCGGGATCTTCTCGCTCAGCGATCCGGTGCACCTCGTCGCGCTGACCGAGGGGGCCGGGTTCTTCGACGTGACGGTGCAATCATTCGACACCTGGTTCCGCTCCCCGGACATCGCCACCCACCTCGATCGGGTGATCTCGTTGGCCGGTCCGCTGGCCGTGGCGATTCGCACCGCAGCCCCGGAACAGGTTGCGGCCGTGCGTGAAACGGCGGCGGGTCTCGCCGCCGCCCACAACACGCCGAGCGGTGTCGAACTGCCGGGACGGGTGCTGATGGTCACCGGCCACCGCTGACGGGCGCAGCGAGCGGGTCC
>JAYTSB010000071.1:0-3152 GCA_043745825.1 Actinomycetota bacterium
GGCGCCGCCCTGATCGGCGGCATCGCCGCAGCGAAGGGCAGGTTCGTGGCGATGGCCGACGCCGACGACAGCTACGACTTCGGCACGCTCGGGCCCTTCCTCGACCGCCTCCGGCTCGGCGATGACCTCGTGATGGGCAACCGCTTCAGAGGCGGCATCGCGCCCGGGGCAATGCCTGCGCTGCACAAGTACCTCGGCAACCCGGTGCTGTCCTTCGTCGGCCGGTTGTTCTTCCGCGCGCCCGTGCGCGACTTCCATTGTGGGCTCCGCGCCTTTCGCCGTGACACCATCATGAGCCTGCACCTGCGCACGACGGGCATGGAGTTCGCCAGCGAGATGGTGGTCAAGTCCTGCCTCGCCGGATTGAAGATCAGCGAGGTGCCCACCACGCTGAAGAAGGACGGTCGCAGCCGCCCGCCGCACCTGCGCAGCTTCCGTGACGGCTGGCGGCACCTCCGCTTTCTGCTGCTGTTCAGCCCGCGTTGGCTGTTCCTGTACCCGGGTCTCGCGCTGACAGCGCTCGGGGTGGTGTTCACCGCGATCCTCGTGCGTGGCCCCATCTCCATCGGCGGGTCCGGCCTCGACATCGGCAGCCTGCTGTACGCCGTCGCGCTCACCGTTGTCGGCTATCAGGCGGTGCTGTTCTCGGTGCTGAGCCGTGTTTACGCGCAGGCCGAGGGGTTTCTGCCCACCAAGGCCCGCTTCGACGCGTTCCAGCGCCGGCTCAGCATGGAGAAGGGTGTCACCCTCGGGTTGGCGATGTTCCTGTTCGGCATCGTTGCCTCACTGCTCTCGCTGTTGCGCTGGAGCAACGCCGACTTCGGATCGCTTCCGCCCGAGCAGTCGATCCGCACCGTGACCCCCGGCGTGCTGGGTTTGATGCTCGGCGCACAGACCATTCTCAGCGGACTGTTCCTGTCATTGCTGCGAATCCGCATCGTCCGGCCCGACCCGCTGGCCGTGGCGGAGATCACCCCACAGGATTCGCCCCTTCTGCTGGGCAGCGCCGAACCGGCGGCCGGCCACGTCGAGGCTCAAACGTAGGGCGAGGTGCACACGAGCCATGACCCGCAGTTGGCCGGCCCTGGCAGAGCGCGACCAGCCCTTGGCCCGAGCGGCTTCGGCCATCTCTGCGGAGAAGGCGAGCTCTTCCTCGAATCGTGACGAGTCACCGGTGAGCGACGACGTCTGGCTGCCCGTGTGCCGCCGATACTCCAGCAGTGGTGTGCGGATGGCGCGCAGGCTGCGCCCGGCCAGCAGCTGACGAACGGTGAAGTCGAGATCGGGCACGAAGCGCCAACGCGGATCGAACGGATCCTGGCCGACGACGGCGGGACGAATGCACAGCGTGGGGCAGAGGATGTAGTTGCCGGCCAGCAAGCCGGCCAGGCCCGCGTCGCCGACGACGTCGTGGTCGAACGCTGGCCGGCGAACGACCCGCTTGGCCAGGTCGGCGACGGTGACGGTTGGCTGCCCGGCGGAACCGATGATGTTGACGTCGGTGAAGACAGCGGCCGCCCCGGGGCGCAGGCCTGCCGCCTCGAGCACGCGCTCGGCGTAGGTCGGCAGCAGCCGGTCGTCGGCGTGCAACACGGTGACCAGTGGTGCCCGACTGCGGCGGATGCACTCGTTCCAGTTCCCGGCCAGGCCGAGGTTTCGTGCGTTGCGCACGTAGCTGATCCGCGCGTCACCGAGCGCATCCACCAGGTCGCCCGCGGGCGCCGGGCCGGCGTCGTCCACCACCACGAGCTCCCAGTCCGTCACGGTCTGGTTGCGCACGCTCTCGACAGCCTCCAGCAGGTAAGCGGGGTTGCCGTAGTAGGGGATTGCGAACGAGATCGCCGGCACAGTCATCGCCGCAGGAGGATAGCGGCGACGTTCAGAGCCGTACGCGGCCTCCACGACGCCCCGCCGTACACTGCCCTGCGTGTCGAATGCCGATCCGAAGTCCACCGCCGAGACCGCGTATGCCGAGCGGCTCCAACGCCTGTCGCACCGTGGGGGACGGCTCCGCAGGTTGATCGACCCGCAGCGCCCGTACCGCTGGAACCTGCGCCGGCTGGATCCCGGCTTCGTGCTCGACATCGGGTGTGGCATCGGCCGCAACCTGAAGCACGTCGACGGCAACGGGGTAGGGGTGGACCACAATGCCGACTGTGTGGCCGCGTGCCGGGCCGAAGGGCTGGCGGCCTACGTCACCGACGAGTTCCCCGCCAGCCCCGACGCGGTGGCCGGGCGCTTCGACTCGCTGTTGTTCGCGCACGTACTGGAGCACATGACCTCGGCCGAATCGGACGCGCTGCTCGCCACCTACCTGCCGTACCTGCGCCCCGGCGGCCGGATCATCGTGATCACACCGCAGGAGCGCGGCCAGGCCAGCGACGAGACGCACGTGATGCTCGTCGACGAACCCGTGGTGCGCGCCCAGGCCGAACGGATGCACATGCGTCCGGTCAGCATCGCTTCGTTCCCGTTCCCTCGCCCGGTGGGCAAGGTGTTCACGTACAACGAGACCGTGGCCGTGCTGGCGCCATCGGGTGGCGGGTTGTGAGCGACCCGTCGGAACTGGAGACGCTGCGCGAGGAGAACGCCGATCTGCATCGTCGTGTTGTCGTCGCAGAGGCTGCCATCGCCGAGCTGCGTGCGGAGGCACTGGAACGTCGTCAGCAGGTGCGCGCCCTCGTGGCCGATCTTCCTGTGGCGATGAGCCGCAAGACCCTGCTGCGGCAGGTGTTCACCGATGCCGTGCGTCACCCCGACAAGAAGGGCGTGGCGGTCCGCATCGTGAACAAGGCCCGTCGCACGGCCCGCAACACGTTGCGCCGATGAGCAACGCAACACGACCCGGGTCCGGGGCGAACGTCAACGTTTTCGTCGCCGCCACCGGCAACGAGTTCATGCGCGACATCGCGGCCAACTTCGTGGAGGCCGCCGAGCGGCTCGGCCGTCGCGCCGCCCTGGTGACCGATCGCCTGCCGTTGGTGGACGGCTCGATCAACCTCGTCATCGCGCCGCACGAGTTCTTCGTCCTGTCGGACGCGCCCACCGCTGATCTGATGCGCGCCGCAGCGGCCAGCGTGTGCATCTGCACGGAGCAGCCGAACACCCCGTGGTTCCACCTGTCTCTCGACGCCTGCCAGCGCGGGCTGCTG
>JAYTSB010000072.1:0-4281 GCA_043745825.1 Actinomycetota bacterium
GCCTTCGCGATCCAACGCAGGTTCTGGGTCGCGGTGGCACTGACGTCGATGGCACCCGCGGCCTCTGGCCCAACGGCGATCTTCTCCATGTAGACGCACGGGCCGGGGTTGAACATGGTGCCGCGCTCGCTCACCGCGATCACGGCGAGAGCGTTGTCCTTGCCCAGCGCGGTGAGCGTGGTGCCGTCGATGGGATCGACGGCGATGTCGGTCTTCGGCGGGGTGCCGTCACCGATGCGCTCGCCGTTGAACAGCATCGGCGCTTCGTCCTTCTCACCCTCGCCGATGACGACGATGCCGTCCATCTGCACGCTGGACAGCACGGTGCGCATCGCCTCGACAGCGGCACCGTCGGCGCCGTTCTTGTCGCCGCGACCAACCCAGCGAGAGGCGGCCAGGGCAGCAGATTCGGTGACGCGGACCAATTCGAGAGCCAGGTTGCGGTCAGGCTGTTGCACGATCGACATGACCGCAACCATAGCTCTCGGTTCTGGCAGGGCTCCCTACGGCGTGCGCTGGTAGGCACGCAATCGTTTGGCCTCGCGATACAGGCGCGACCGACCGGCGTCACGGCGCAGTCGGTTCTGATGCTCGTGGACCAGACGCAGGGATTCTTGGGGATGGTTGAAACCGTTCATGACGGTCCTTTCGATGAAGAGTTGGGTGATCGCGGGGCGCGCAGTGGTGCCGTGGACGGCGTCGCGACGCGACATATCGCTGCATGCGCAGGTGGCGCGGATTGTGGCCGAGCGGCGTGTTCAGCCGAAGCGGACGGCGAAGGCGAGGGCGCCGCCACGCATGACACGCTGCGGGATGATTCGCGCAATGATCGGCATGGGCACCTCCTCGTCGTTCGTGGGCCCCGTTCGAGGCCCGAGGAGTGTGCCATCGACATCCATCGAGGCGCGACTGATTTCTCGGTGGCGCGGTGATTCGATCATCATGTTCGGTGAATGGCACCCATCTCGGCCGAGCGCTGCATCGGCGGCAACGACCTCACCGAGCCTCGTCTGTCGCCTGATGCCACGATGCTCGTGTACGCGCGGTCCACCAGTGGCGGCGCCTCGTTGGTGTTGTCGATGCTCGACGGGGCCCCGCCGCGCCAGCTCTCGGTGTACCCCCAACCGCGGCCGGGTCGTGGTCTCGGTGGTGGCTGCTTCTGCTGGACACCGGACTCGTCGGCGGTCGTGTACGCCGGGGCCGACGGCAACCTCTGGCTGCAGCCCGTACCCGGCGGCCAGGTGCAACGGCTCACCGAGCAGGGCCCGGATCGTGCAGCCCAGGCACCCGTGGTGACATCGGACGGGCGCCGGGTCGTGTATGTGGTGGACCAACAGGAGGTGTGGATCGCCGCGCTCGACGTCGGCTGCGACGATGCCCCCGTCCGGCTGGACGACGGATCAGCTGACTTCTGCTTCGACCCCGCCGTGTGGCCCGACGGATCGAGCGTGTGCTGGCAGGCCTGGAGTGTTCCGGACATGCCCTGGGACGCGGCAAGGATCCACCGGGTGACCACCACCGGGACGCCGGTCACAATCGTGCAGCCGGATGGTGCCGCCCAGCAGCCACAGGCGATGCCGGACGGCACCCCGATCTGCGTGCGCGACGACACCGGTTGGAACAACATCTGGCTCGGCGACCGCCCACTGGTGGACGAGCCGTTCGAGCACGCCGGTCCAACGTGGGGTCTCGGCCAACGCAGCTACGCCGTATCGCCCGACGGGACCCGGGTTGCGTTCACGCGCAACGAACTCGGCTTCGGCCGTCTCTGCACGGTGCACGTCGCGTCCGGCGCCGTGGTCGAAGTGGCCCGCGCAGTGCACGGTCAGCTGTCCTGGCGGGGCCATCGCCTGGCTGCGCTGCGCACGGGTGCACGGACCCCGACCCAGGTCGTTGTCTACGACACGCGCACCTGGGATCGAGTCGTGGTGGACATCGCTGCGGTGAGCGGCTGGGAGTCCGAGTCACTGGTGGAACCCGAGTTGGTGGAGGTGCCGACGCGTGACGGACGGATCGTGCACGCTCGACTGTTCCGCGCCGACGAGCCGAACGGGCACCTGCTTTGCTGGCTCCACGGCGGACCCACCGATCAGTGGCAGGTCACCTTCATGCCTCGCGCCGCGTATTGGCGATCACGAGGGTTCAACGTGCTGATCCCCGACCATCGCGGGTCGTCGGGGCATGGACGTGGCTACCAGCAGGCGATGAACTGCCGTTGGGGCGAGCTCGATGTCGACGACACGGTGGACGCAGTGCGCCACGCGCATGCCTCCGGTTGGGGAATGCCGGAGCGCACCGTGGTCATGGGTGGCTCGGCCGGCGGGTTCACCGTGCTGGGTGTCGTGAGCCGTGAGCCTGACATCGCCGCGTGTGCGGTGGTCTCGTTCCCGGTGACCGATCTGTTCGACCTCGGCGAGCGCAGCCATCGCTTCGAGCGGCACTACACGCACCACCTCGTCGGTCCGTTGCCGGTGGTGCGTCCGGCCGATGGTCCATACATCGATCGCTCGCCGATTTCGTTCGCGGCGCGCATCCGCACGCCACTGCTGATGCTGCACGGTGATGCCGACCCGGTGGTGCCTGTGGAGCAGAGCCGGATGATGGCGGCCGCGATCGCAGAGGCCGGCGGCGTCATCGCGCTGTGCATCTATGAGGGCGAAGGGCACGGCTTCCGACAGCCCGAACACCAACTCGACGAATATCGCCGCGTCGGCGGGTTCATCGCAGAACACGTCGGCGAGGAGAGAGGGGGTAGGGTGCGCGGATGACCGAGTGGAACCCGTCGGACCCGGATGCCGCGAAGGTGTTCTACGACCTCAGCACGTGGGACTTCGACCAGCAGGCCGAGCTTGCGTCGGCCCTCGCCGATGCAGAGATCCCGCACACGTGGGAGGGCATCGAGCTGGTCGTGCCGGCCGAGGCTGAATCGGCCACGGACGATGTTTTCGCGGGGCTGGAACGCCGGTTCGGCATCGCCGGGACCGCCGATGATGAGTCGGCGCCGGACGATGGGGAGATGGTCGACGCGGACGGGGCGCCGGCCACTGCGCACGCGTTCGTCGAGGGTGCGCCCGTGACCGATTACGACCTCACCGAGTGGGCGGATCTGGAACGGTCACTCGTCCTCGAGTCGCTGAGTGCAGCGGCCATTCCGAATCGCTTCATCGATGGCGTGCTGTCGGTGCCGACGAGTGCGGAGCAGGATGTCGACGACATCCTCGATGAGGTCGAGTCCGGCGAGATGATCCCGGTGATCAACGACGGTCCCGACGGCGACGTCTTGCCGTTCGAGAGCCTCAACAGCTTCTTCCTCGCCGGCGAGCGGCTGCGCAAGAACCCACGTGATGCCGATGGGCTCGAGCGTCTCCTCGAAGCACTGCAGTTGGCCGACCCCAACCGCCCGCCGCGGGGTGTGGAGCTGCGTGTCTGGCGTCGCTGCTGCGAACTCGCCGAGTCCCTGGCCGATGCCTTGGCAGAAGCCCCCGACGACAGCGAGCTCGAGCACGTCACCCCTGTGGCAGAAGCCCTGCACGATTTGTTGCGCCCACTCATCTAGCCCTGTCGACCCACCACTAGCGTTGTCGGCATGTTGTTGGCCGAACTGGAGGTGTGGCATTCGCGTCCCGTCACCCCCACCCGGCGGGTCTCGCTCGGCAACTTGATCCTGCCCGTCGATCCCGCACCCGGTTTTGGCGGGCTGCTCCTCGGCGCCGTGGTCGCCGCGCACCTCGATGACGTGGACGACGACATGCTCGCTGATGTGCACCGTCTGCTCACCCAGGTGGATCACGGCGAACGCGTCGTGCAGCCGCGGCTGCGGCACCGGTTCCAGGTCGATCGCCACGGACTCGGCGTGAGCCGCCACCGCCTGGAGGGCGAGGGCGAGAGCGTCCGCTTTAGCTTCGACAGCAAGGGCAGCGGGCTGGTGCAGGTGCTCGGCGCGATCTATGCGCTGGAGCGTCTCGACGCAGCGGCGCGGCACTCATTGGTGCCCGTGATCAAAAAGGCGATGCGTTGGAAGGGCCCGATCGGCCCGTCGTTCATCGCCCATCTGGCGGGCAGTTCGACGTCGTCGCTGGCGGCGATGGCGGATCCACGGGCCTGGGCGCTGGAGCTGTTCGGCTTCCCCCTCGGCACCGCGAAGGTCACCAGGAAGCAGGTCATGGCTGCGTATCGCGATCAGCTCCGAGCGGTGCACCCGGACCACGGCGGCGACGAGGTGGAAGCGAGCAAGGCCATCGGTGACATCGGCGAGGCGCGCAAGATCCTGCTGTCGTGAAG
>JAYTSB010000073.1:0-3953 GCA_043745825.1 Actinomycetota bacterium
CACCCTCGCCCCGGGCGTGGCGAAGCTGTCCGACGCGGATGTGGAAGCAACCACGGTCGGCATCCGCCCGTTGATCGTCGACGAGGGCAAGGACAGCTACCACACCAGCCGGCGTCACGAGCTGTACGACCACGGCCCGTCGGGCGTGCACCACCTCTGGTCCATCGGCGGGGGCAAGTGGACCACCGGCCGAGCCCTCGGTGAGGAGACACTGGAGGCATTGGTGAAGTCGCCGGCGCTGGAGGGCATCGCCCTGCATCGTTTCGACAGCACCTGCGTCGCTGCAGGCGGGGCGTTCGCGTGGGCGGAGGATGCCGAGCCGTACCTGCGCGAGGCCGTGCGCAGCCGCGCCGCGCTGGGCCTCGCTGCGAACGTGCGCGAGCACATCGCTCGTCTGTATGGCACCGAGCACGAGCGCATCCTGGATCTCGTCGAACGCGAACCCTCGCTGGGAGCTCGCCTGTCGTCGCGCCCCGATGTCCTGGACATCGCCGCGCAGGTGGTGTTCGCCGTCGCCGACGAGGGCGCGCGCACGCTGAGCGACATCATCGATCGGCGCCTCGTGCTGGGCACGGTCGGCCCCGTGGGCGCGGTGGAGATGCGCGCCGTGGCCGACGTCGCCGCCGCGCTTCTCGGATGGAGTCGTTCGGAAGTCGATGCGGCGGTCACCGCCGAACTGGACCGCCGCGCTGCGATCGAAGCGCTCTGGCGCCGGCCAGGCTGACTCCGGGCTCGCCTGACTCCGGGCTCGCCCGACCCGAGGCCTGGTGCGGCGCAGTCCGGATCTCACCGCGCAGGAGACCGATATCCTGCACGCATGGCAGTCGACGTCTCCGATGCAACGTTCCAGACCGAGGTCCTCGACCGATCCGTGCACACACCGGTCATCGTCGACCTGTGGGCGCCATGGTGCGGTCCGTGCCGAACTATCGGGCCGATCCTGGAGAAGGTGACCGACAGCACCGACGGACAGGTCGTGCTCGTCAAGGTGAACGTGGACGACAACCCCGGCATCTCCAAGGCCTTCCAGGTACAGTCGATCCCAGCCGTCTACGCACTGCGCAACGGCGAGGTCGTCGACGGCTTCGTCGGTGCGTACCCCGAGCACGTGATCGAGCAGTTCGTGCAGTCGCTGATGCCGTCCGAGGCCGACAACCTCCTCGCGTCACTGCTCGCCGCCGGCGACGAAGCCAGCCTTCGTCAGGTACTGGAGATCGAACCCGGCAACGAGGACGCCATCGTTGCGCTCGGCATGCTGCTCGTGGAGGCCGATCAGGGCGAGGAAGCGCTGGCGCTGCTGGCGCGCATCCCCGAGACCGAACGCACCCGCAAGGTGGCCGCCGCGGCGCGGTTGCGTGACCAGCCCACCGACGACCACGACGCCACGCTTGGCGCATTGCTGGACCGAGTGAAGGGCGATGACGAGGCCCGCCAGCAGTTCATCGACATCCTTGAGCTGATGGGCGCCGATGACCCACGAACGGCCAAGTACCGCAAGCAGCTCACCGCCCGGCTGTACTGACCCGGTTGTCCTGACCCGGTTGTACTGACCCGGTTGTCCTGACCCGGTTGTCCTGGGTTGGCTGCTCGGGCCGGTCATCGGCGGGTAACCGCCCCGCGGCAACGGGAGTAGGCTCTGACCATGCCGATCGAAAAGCGTGACGGTTACCGACTGTGGATCGGGGGACCCGTTCCGAAGGGCGCTGACGGCCTCACGCTCGGCTCCACCGTCATGGTCCGCCGCGGCCATGAAGGCTCTGCCCACCTGCTGCGTCATGAACAGGTGCACGTCCGACAATGGCGCCGCTACGGCGTGGTCGGCTTCGCGCTGCGCTACCTGAGCGCCTACGCACTGTGGCGCTTTCGGTTGAAGGGTCATCGGGGGGCGTATCTCCGGATTCCGCTCGAGATCGAGGCCGAATGGGTGGCTCGCCGCTCGCTGGCCACGGCCGTGCGCGATTCCCACCAGGCGCTGGTGAAACCGTCCTGATCCCTCGCTAGGGTGATGCCTGCTTCCCCCTGATGTCGTTTGGCGCCTTTGCGCCGCCGTCGCGGGAGGTCACGTGGAGTCGCTGCCCGAACGTCCACTGCCGTCACGTCCCATCGCCCACACTGTGCGCGCCTGGCTGCAGTGGTTCGGCATCCTCCGGCTGGCCGTCACGGCCGCAGCGGTGCTTGCCGTCGGCGCCGGCGGCTACTGGCTGCTGCGCACCCCAGCCGCTCCCGTCGAGCAGCGGTTGCCGATGGCGAACCGTGGCTCGGCGGACGCGCGGCCATCGGCGACGCCCGCATCCGTTGCGGCTGGCGGGGCCGAAGGCGACCCCCAGACCACATCGACCGCGCCGACCAGCGCCACATCTGCGGGCCCGACGGAGCCGTCCGAGCCGGCCGAGATCCTCGTGCACGTGGCCGGCGCAGTCCTGCGACCCGGTGTGGTTCTGTTGCGCGCTGGGGCGCGCGCCACCGACGCCGTGGACGCTGTCGGTGGTGCCACCAACGATGCAGATCTCGATGCGGTCAACCTCGCCGCACCATTGCGCGACGGCGACCGCCTGTACGTGCCGCACGTCGGCCAACCCGTACCGTCCGTGGTGGCCGCCAGCGGCGGGTTCCCGAGCGTGGCCGCGCCGCCCGGAAGCGCTCCGCCAACCGGGCCGGTCGACCTCAACCGGGCCACTGTCGACGAGCTCGACGCCCTGCCCGGGGTGGGGCCTGCTACGGCAGCAGCGATCGTGGCCTTCCGCGAAACACACGGACCGTTCAGCTCGGTCGACGACTTGCTCGACGTGCGGGGGATCGGTCCGGCGAAGTTGGAGGCGATCCGGGTTCTGGTGACGGTGTGAGCGCAACGCTCAGAGCAGGGCGCGGCCGACCACGAGCTCGATCGCGACCAGCGCCGCCACCACGCCGAACCACACGCCGGCCGCCAACCACAGGTACTCGCGCCAGAAGTCGCGCCACGTCGCCACCGGCGAACGGGTCGCCCGGCGTGCGGCCGACACGCCTACCACCAACCACAGCAGGGCGCTCACGGCCAGACCGAGCAGGAAGCGTTGCGAACCCGTGGCGAGAGGGATGCCGAACGCCAGCAGCGCAGGGGCGCTCATCATCGTCGCTGCGAACCCGGCGACACCGCGGCTTGTGGCCGTGCTGCCGTGCAGCAGCGCGAACGCCGCCGCGCCCAGCGCCAGCGCCGGCACCAGCGCAGCCAGCGGGCCGAGACGGCGCAACCGGTAGCGGAACGCCCGGGGGCCGTTCGGCACCACCGGCAGCTGTCGGATCCCGGCCATGGACATGACAACAGTGTACGGAGACGCGCCGGCGCACTGGTGGCAGACCATCGGCGACGGTGAGGTTGCTGCGGTCAGCTCGGTCGCCGTCCTGGGCATCTGGCTGGGGCGACCGCTGCCGGTGCTGGTCGTTGGTGTCCTGGTGCGAACACTCGGTCTGCGCCGGATCATTGCAGTGGTCGCGATCTTCGCCGGCCTCGCAGGGGTCTGGCGGGGCGACCAGGCATGGCGCGACGTGGTTCCCGATCGGCTCGGCCCGTTCCAGGGTGTGGCCTGCCTGGCCAGCGACCCAGCGCCGCGCAGCGGCGCCGTCGTCGCCGTGTTCGAGATCGACGGCGAGCGGTACGAGGCGTGGGCCCGCGGCTCGTCCGGGCGTCGCCTGACCCCGCATCTCTCCGGCGAGTGTGCGTGGATCACCGGCAATCGGCGTGCTCTCTCGCCGAGGGCTGCCCGACGGGCCGCGGTGCGTCACGTTGTCGCCGGGCTCGATCTCCGCACTGTGGGCGATTGGTCCCACGGTGCGCCCATCGGCCGGGCATCGAACCGGGTCCGCCGAATCTTCGCAGCGGGTGCCGCGGAGCTGACGGTGCCTGACGATGCGCTGTTTGCCGGGTTGGTGATCGGCGATGATCGCAACGAGCCACCTGCGGTGATCGACCAGTT
>JAYTSB010000074.1:0-2927 GCA_043745825.1 Actinomycetota bacterium
GGAGCTGACGGCGGATCTCGTCATTGCTGAGGTTGTTATTGCTCATGGTCATCGTCCTTTTCGTCGTCGTTGTCGTCAGCCGGCGAACACGGCCGGGTCAAGACCTGCAAGCGGATCGGTGCCGTCACCGAGGGCGGACGACTCGAAAGCTCCGGTGGGGAACACGTCTGTCACGGACTTGCCGAGCGCAAGACCGAGCACCGTCTGGTGTTGCGCCTCGATCGGCAGGATCGTCGCCGTGGCCGCGGCATACGCCGGGTCCTGCAGCAACGTCAGGGCGGCAGCGTAGGTGTACGCGGCCTGACCCTCCAGCACGAAGGCGAACTCAAGTGCCGACATCTCGTCCTTCAAGCCCTGCAGCGTCGGGGTCAGCGCCTCGACCAGTTTGGCGTTCGGACCCTTGGCCGCCTTGTCACCGGCGACGGCGCCGAAGGCATCGGCGTGCTGCTGGTGGTGGTTCAAGAACAGCTGGCCGACAGGCAGCGTGCCCGGGCTGAGCAGCGGCGCGGCAGCGGTGTACGCAGCCACGGCCGCCAACTCCACGCTCTGCGCGTAGCCGGCGATGGTCTGGTCGTCCAGGCCGGCAGCAAATGCGCGGCGTGAGAGGCCACGGGGCAGCACCAGGGCGCTGCCGAGCGCAACGGCGCCCACGATGCCGGCCGAGCCGGCGATGAACCCACGGCGGGAGGCCTTGTAAGCGTCCAGGTGGAGGTCCGCTGTCTCCTCCGCGAACGTCTTCATGTTCTCGTTGTGGAGGTCATCGACGTCGGCCGCAAGCGAACGAAGTTCTCGGGATGTGATCTGCATGCTTTCTCCTTGCTGTTCTGGCTGATGGGTGTTGGGAGATCTCGATGCACCGTGCGTGCGTCAGCTGCCGACGACGACGGTGCCCTTCATGAAGGGATGGAAGGAGCAGATGTAGGCGAACGTCCCTGCTGTGTCGAACGTGGCCGAGGCCGACTGACCGGCTTCGATGCCGCCTGTATCGAACGTGCCTGACGCCGTTGCGGTGTGCTTCTGGTTGTCACCGTTGGTCCACGTGACCATGCCGCCAACCGCAACGTGGGTTTCGGCGGGACCGTACTTGAACTCCTTGATGTCGACCGCTGCCGACATCGGTAGATCACCGGTGGCCGCGGCAGACGAGGTTGGCACGGCCGTGTCGGGAGCTGCCGTGCTCGGTGTCGTGGCCGGCGCAGGGACCGTGGCGGGAGCCACCGTGGTATCCGGCGACGCCTTGCTGTCGCTGCTGCACGATGCGGTGAACGCGGCGAGGGCGAAGATGGCGGGGAAGGCCGTGCGAAGTTTCATCGAGGGGTGTTCGGAGTGTGATGTGCTCCGGATGACGATTTCCTCGATTTTCTTCCGCCGTCGGTCACGCCGCTCGTCGCTCATCCCTCCCCGCTCCACGCCCGCCAAGACACATGAGACCAAACTGAGCGATCTGCAGGCCTACACCGTAGTCATGTGGGGCCGCGGCACGGGGCGACGTTGTTCGAACGCTCGCGCCCCGCGCAGCACGAATGCATCGGCGAACATCGGTCCGACGAACTGCAGACCGATGGGCAGGCCGTCCGCGGTGAGGCCGCAGGGCACGGTGCACGCCGGCTGCTGGGTGAGATTGAACGGGTACGTGAACGGTGTCCAGCCCAGCATCGACTGCGGTGTCATCGGCACGGATCCGGCCGGGCGAGCGGCGAAGGCGGGCACCGCGACGGCTGGGGTGACCAGCAGGTCGAAGTCCTGCATGAACTGGCGCATGTGCGAACCGAGTGCGCCGCGCCGCAACGTCAGTCGCTGCACCTCAAGCGCGCTCATCCGCGAACCCAGCTCGGCCTGCGCAGCGAAGTCCGGATCAGTCAGGGCCTGCTGTTCGGCCGTGAGCGTGTTCCACAGCGTCCAGGAGCCCATGAACCACAGCCCGGTGGTGATCTCGAGCGGATCTTCGATGCCCGGATCGACGGCCTCGACGTGCGCCCCCGCCGCCTCGAGTTCCCGGATCGCAGCCGCACACGCAGCCGCCACCTCGGCATCCACGTCCGCATAGCCGAGTGTGGGTGACCAGGCGATACGCCAACCCTTGATGCCGTCGTCGAGCCCGGCGAGGTGGTCCACCGACTGCGGCGGCAGCGATGTCCAGTCACGGGCATCGGGCCGGGCGAGCGTGTTCATCATCAGCGCCGCGTCGCGCACGCTCATCGTGTGCGGCCCAAGGTGCGACACCGTGCCGAACGGCGACAACGGATACGTGGGCACCCGCCCGAAGCTGGGCTTCATGCCGACGTTGCCGCAGAACGCCGCCGGGATGCGCACGCTGCCGGCACCATCGGTGCCGATGCTCAGCGGCCCGAGACCGGCGGCCACGGCCGCCGCCGAGCCGCCGGACGACCCGCCCGCTGTCCGGCTGGTGTCCCACGGATTGCGCGTGATGCCGGTCAGCAAGGAGTTGGTCTCGCCCTTGCAGCCGAACTCCGGAGTGCACGTCTTGCCGATCAAGACGGCGCCGTCCTCGCGCAGACGCGCCGTCGCCGGCGCGTCCACGTCCCATGGCTGGTCGGGATCGACGGTTCGACTCCCCCGCAGGGTGGGCCAGCCGGCGGTCAGGACGAGGTCCTTGATCGAGGTCGGCACGCCGTCGATCGGCCCACACGGCTCGCCGCGATGCCAACGATCAGCGCTGGCGGCGGCCTGAGCCAGCGCCCGCTCCTCGTCGACGAGACAGAACGCGTTGATCGCCGGATCAATGCGCTCAATGCGATGGAGGACCGCGCGGGTGACCTCCACCGGCGAGACCGTGCCGGCCGCATACTGGGCGAGGAGGTCGTGAGCGGTGAGGGCGGTGAGGTCCGTCATGACGCCGACAGTAGCGTCGCGCCGCCGGCCGCGCGGAGGGGCACTCGCGCCCGATCGATACGATCGCCGCCGTG
>JAYTSB010000075.1:0-6039 GCA_043745825.1 Actinomycetota bacterium
CCCACGGTTTGGAGCACGAGGTCGAACGGATCATCGCCATCGGGCGCGCCCACGGAGCCCGTAATGTACGCGTCGCTCAGGATGAAGCCGAGCGGGCGCTGCTGTGGAAGGGCCGCAAGACGGCCTTCGGCGCGATCGCCCGGATCAAGCCGAACTACTACCTCCACGACACCGTCGTGCCCCGACGCAAGCTGCCCGAGGTGCTGGAGCAGGTCTACGAGATCGCTGCGCGCCACGAGCTGCTGGTGATGAACGTCTTCCACGCGGGCGACGGCAACCTGCACCCGTTGCTGGTGTTCGACAAGCGCGAACCGGGTGTGATGGCCCGGGTCCACGCCGCCGGCGAGGAGATCGTGCGCGTCTCGGTGGCTGCCGGCGGTGTGCTCAGCGGTGAACACGGCATCGGCTTGGAAAAGCGCGACTACATGCCGCTGATGTTCGCCCCCGCAGATCTCGCCGCCCAGGCCGCGATGCGGGCTGCGTTCGATCCCACCGGTCTGGCCAACCCGACGAAGGTGCTGCCCAGTCCGGCCGGGTGCGGCGACGTGCATCACGTGCCGGAGGGCGCATGGATCTGAGCGAGTTCGCGGCAGCCGTTGGCACCAACGAGCCGGTCACCATTGCCGGTTCGGGTAGCCGTGGCGGTGCCGTCGCCGGGGTCCGCACGGTGCATGCGCCGAGCGGGATCGAGTGGATCCAAGCCGACGAGATGATCGTGTCGTGCGGTGCCGCCACGCCCGTGGCCGAGCTGGATGCTGCGCTGGCCGAGGTCGGCCAGACGGTGGCACTCCCGCGGTCGGGCACCGTCGGTGGCGCGCTCGCCCTCGGCCGGGCCGGCATCCGCCGTCTCGGCGATGGTCCGGTACGTGATGTGCTGCTCCAGACCCACTACGTCTCAGCGGCGGGCGAGGTGGTCAAGGCCGGCGGGCCCACCGTGAAGAACGTGTCCGGTTTCGATCTCTGCCGTCTGCTGGTCGGCTCGCTCGGCACGCTCGGCTTCCTCGGCGCGGTGATCCTGCGCACGCGCCCGCTGACGGCCTGCTCGCGTTGGTTCCGCCACGACGGTGATCCGTGGGAGACGTTCGCCGCGCTCTACCGGCCGGTGTCCGTGCTGTGGGACGGCGCCAGCACCTGGGTGCTGCTGGAGGGTCACGCCGACGATGTGGCCGAGCAGGCCGCCCGCACTGGGCTCGTGCCGGCCGATGGCCCACCGGCACTGCCGGCGGGCGGACGGTGGTCGATGACGCCCGCGGCCTTGCGATCCCTCACGGGCTGCGCCGGGTTCATCGCCGAAGTCGGCGTCGGCGTGGTGCACCACACCCGCCCCGCTCCGCAGCGGTCGCTCGCCCCGGCAGTGCTCGCGCTGCACCGCCGGCTGAAGCACGAGCTGGACCCGTCCGGTCGCTTGAACCCCGGGGTTGACCCGGCTGCGTCGCCGGCCTAGCACCGTGTTCGAGGCCGCACCACTGGTGGTGGAGGCACCGCCCGATATCGACGTGCTGATCGAGGCTGCGCAACGTGCCGCGCGGCAGTGGGGTTTGCCGGCGCCGCAACTCGTCCGCGTCGGCGCCAACGGCGTGTTCACGTGTGACCGCGTGATCCTGCGCGTGGGGCTGGCCACGGCTCCGATGGGCGCTGCGTTGCGGTTCGCCGACCGGCTCGCCGTCGTCGGTGTGCGCGCCGCCCGACCTGTGCGCCACGACTGGATCGAGGACCAGGACGGGTTATCCGTGACGGCATGGCACCGGATCGACTTCGATCCCGGTGGGCTGGTCGACTGGGAGCGCGTCGGCGCGATGGTGGCGTTGGTGCACGACATCGAGCCGGTCACCGTCGATCATCCACTGCCGTTCTGCGGGGACTTCCCGTGGTGGGATCTCGATCGCCTGCTTGCCGCCGCAGCAGCGGATCCCGAAGCGCACGAGCTGCTGGCGACCACCGTGCAACGTCATCGCTGGTGGTATGAGCGGAGCCGCAACGGGCCACTGGTGGTGAGCCACGGCGACGTGCATCCGGGCAACGTGTTGGTCACCGCTGACGGCCCGGTGCTCATCGACTGGGACCTGCTCTGCGTCGGCCCACGCGAATGGGACCACGCGGCCCTGCGCACCTGGACATCGCGCTGGGGCGGGGCGCCCGGCATCTACGAGGCCTTTGCAGCGGGCTACGGGCACGATGTCAACCACGAGGTGCTGCACGCAATCGCCGAGCTGCGCCTGGTCGCCGCCACGCTGATGCGCCTGCGCCGCGCGGGCGAGGACCCCAAGCACCGGCCCGAAGCCGAGCGGCGGATGCGGTACTGGCGCGGCGACCCCGACGCCCCGGTGTGGCAGGCCCAGTGACGAGCCCAGTGACGAGCCCAGTGACGAGCCCAGTGACGAGCCCAATGCCGGCTACAGGAAGCGGCGGACAAGCTTCACCTTCCAGCCCTTGTAGGGCGGGTACATGAACGGTGGATCGGGGCGCACGGGCTTGCGCAGCACCGACTTGCGATGGGTGAACGTGTCGAACCCGGCCTTGCCGTGGTACGCACCCATCCCGCTCGGTCCCACGCCGCCGAAGGGAAGCTCGCCAACACCCACCTGCAGCACGGCGTGGTTCACGCACACCCCGCCGGCGCTGGTGTTGGCGATCACCTTGTCGATGACGGCGTCGCTGTTGCTGAAGATGTAGAGGGCCAGCGGCTTGTCGCGATCGTTGACGAAGCGCACTGCCTCGTCCACATCGTCGACGGCGATCACCGGCAGCAGCGGCCCGAAGATCTCCTCCTGCATCAGCGCCGCATCGGGCTTCACCCCGGACAACACCGTGGGCGGCATGTACCGGATGTCGCGCTTGCCGTGCCCGCCACAGATCGTGGAGTCGAACCCACCCGCATCGAGCAGGCCGGTGAGACGGTCCCAGTGGTGCTCGTTGACGATGCGCCCGTAGTCCGGCGACACGACCGGGTCGTCGCCGTAGAAGTCGTGCACGGCGCGCAGCATCGCGCCCATGAACGCGTCCTCCACCGTGGCGTTGACCAGTACGTAGTCGGGGGCCACGCAGGTTTGCCCGGCGTTGAGGAACTTCGCCCACGCAATACGGCGGGCGGCGATCTCGATGTCGGCGTCGGCCGCCACGATGGTGGGGCTCTTGCCGCCCAGCTCCAACGTCACGGGGGTGAGGTGCTTGGCCGCAGCCGCCATGACGATGCGGCCGACCGTGCCGTTGCCGGTGTAGAAGATGTGATCGAACTGCTCGGCGAGCAGCTCGGTTGTCTCGGAAACACCGCCGGTGACGACACGCACCACGGACTCGTCGAGGTACTGCGGGATGAGCTCGGCCATGAGCGCGGCCGTTGCCGCAGCAACCTCGGAGGGCTTCAGCACCACGGTGTTGCCGGCGGCGATGGCAGGCACGAGGGGAGCGAGCAGCAGCTGCAGCGGGTAGTTCCAGGGAGCGATCACCAGGACGACACCGAGCGGTTCGGGCACGATCTCGGCTGAGCCCGGTTTGAACGCGAGCTGCACCTTCACCCGCTGCGGTGCACACCACTCGTCGAGGTTCTTCAGCGTCAACTTGATCTCGCCGAGCACGAGGCCGATCTCGGCGGTGTAGGCCTCCATCGGCGGCTTGCCCAGATCAGTTGCCATCGCCCGCAGGATCGGCTCCTCCTGCTCCTGCAACATCCGCTGGAGCTGGCGCAACTGGATGCGTCGCGCCTCCAGATCGCGCAGCACCCCACCGCGCTGCGACGCTCGCAGGGCTTCGACGAGATCGGGGATGGTGGTGGCGGGCTGATCGCTCATCACCTCAGGCTATGCCACCCGGCCGGGGCACCGGGCTCAGCTGATCGGTGTGAGGATGGTCGGTGTGAGGCTGGTCGGTGTGAGGCTGGTCGGTGTGAGGACGGTCGGTGTGAGGATGGTCGGTTCAGTGCGGCTGACAGGTGGGGCAGAAGTAGCACGGCCGCCCGGCCAGCGCCACGGTCTGCACCACGCTTCCGCAGCGCAGGCAACGATCGCGGTGGTACACGTACGTCGCCTCGCCACGGCGCAGACGTCGGCCCTTGGGCAGATCCAGCTCACGCGGATCGACGGTGACGATCCGGTTGTCCTTCACGCCCTTGCGCAGCATCGCCGCCATGGTGGTCCACAGCGCACGCAGCTCGATCGGATCCGTCTCGGTGCCCGGGCGCGAGGGATGGATGCCGTTGACGAACAGCGCCTCGGCGCGGTACACGTTGCCGATGCCGGCCAGCACCTTCTGGTCGAGCAGCAGTGCACCGAGGGGCTGCTTCGACTTGGACATCCGTTGGATGGCGACCTCGGCCTTGGCGTCGCGCCGCAGCGGGTCGGGGCCGAGCCGGGCCAGAATGGCGGCGCGGTCTTCGCGAGTGCCGATGGTGCAGTCGGTCGGGCCGGCAAGATCGATCGTGGCCAGTTCGGTGCGCAACCGCATGCGCACCATGCCCACCGGCTCCGGCGCCTCCGGGCCCTTGGCCACCCGGAACTTGCCGAACAGGCCAAGATGCACGTGGCCGATCTCGCCGTTGCTCCACCAGTAGAAGAGGTGCTTGCCGTATGCCTCCAGTTTGTCAAGCACCAAACCGTCCACCCGGGCCGCATCGGCCTCGAACCGACCCTGCGGAGAGCTGACCCGCACAGGCATTCCCACCAGCAACGGCGTGTGGTCCTTGGCGATGCGGTGGATGGTGTGTCCCTCAGGCATGTGACGGCGAAGCTAGGCGCGTTCTGTCGACGGTGCCCAATCCACGTCGGCGGATCCAGTCAGTAGCCGGGGGGTGGCTCGAAGGCGTGCCACTCACGCTCGAGCAGGCGCGCGAACTGCATCGTGGTTCGATCGCCGAGGTACGGCCCGATCGCCTGCAGTCCCACGGGCAACCCACGAGAGCTGAGCCCCGCCGGAAACGCTGTTGCGGGTTGACCGGCATGGATCGCCCACATCGGGTACACGATGTTCGTGTTGTAGCCGACCGACCGCCCATCGATGTCGAGCACACGGTCGTCCTGCTTCCCGGTCTGATGCTCGAAGGCAACGTCGAGCGCTGTCGGACAGACGAGTACGTCCCAGTCGGAAAAGAATGCCCGCCAGGCGGCGCGGGCCTGCTCGCGTCGGTTGAGCAGATGGATGTACTCACTGGCGTCGATCACGTACCCGCCGCGACCTGCCGCAGCAAATTCGTCATCGGCGCCCTGCGCAGATCGAGCGGCCTCCTCGCGCGCACTGCGCGGAAGGCCCAGCGACGTCATCACCGTGAGCAAGGTGAGGTAATCCGTGAAGTACCCATGTTGATCGAGCTCTGGCATCGCCTGGGCGACCGTTGCCCCCGCTCGGCCGAGAAACGACGCCAGCTCGTCCACCTTCTCGTGCATCGCCGCTGACGCCTGAGCGAGCGGGGTGGGCGGCATGATCGCCACACGAAAGCCCGACAGGGTGTCATGGCGTGCCGGCGCGAGGTGGAGTTTCCAACCGGCGTCTTCTCCCTCACCGGGCCCCGCGACGACATCGAACAACATCTCGATGTCGGCCATGTGGCGCGCCAGCGGCCCCTGTACACCCAGCACCACGGCCGGGTTCTCCACATCGCCGAACGGGAACGCACCGGCGCGCGGGATCGCCGACTCGGATGGACGGTGCCCGTAGACGCCGCAGTACGCCGCCGGGACGCGGATGGAGCCACCGATGTCGCTGCCGATCTCCAGCGGTGTCATGTCGGCGGCCAGCGCGGCCGAGCCACCGCCGGTGCTACCGCCGGGGGTGCGAGTGAGGTCCCACGGGTTGTTGGTGCGGCCGTAGACCGGGCTGTTCGCCTGCCAATCGCCAAGCGCCACGGGGATGTTGGTCTTGCCGAGCAGGCAGGCACCGGCTTCGAACACACGCCGAGCAACCACGCAGTGGCGTGCAGGGCGGTACTCCTTGAGGTCGATGATGCCGGCCGACTGCGGCAACCCCGCCACCTGCGTGGATTCCTTGAGCGTCATCGGCACCCCCAGCAGCGGCGCGTGGTGGCCGCGGGCACGTGCTGCATCGGCAGCC
>JAYTSB010000076.1:0-2573 GCA_043745825.1 Actinomycetota bacterium
GTGAGCAGCTCGGCAACCTGTGGGCCGGTGAGATCGGGAAAGGAACGAACGCGAGTCACCTCTGCACGCTACCTGCGCGGCCACATCCACCCGGCAGAATAGAGCCGATGAGTGCGAACACGGGTACGACCACGACAGCCAGCAGCGACTACGACGCGATTGTGGTGGGCGGCGGCCACAACGGGCTGGTGTGCGCCGCCTACCTCGCCCGCGGCGGTCTCCGTACCCTGATCGTGGAAGCTCGCGACTCGGTCGGTGGCACCGCCGCCAGCGAGGAGTTCGCGGGAGCGATGGTCAACATCTGCAACTGCGACCACATCACCTTCCGCACGACGCCGGTGATCGAAGAGTTGGGGCTCGCACGCCACGGGTTGCGCTATCTCGATGTGGAGCCGGCGCAGGTCAACATGTCGTGGAGCGGCGGCGCAGCCTGGGGCAGCTACCACTCGCTGGAACAAACGCTGGATTCGATCGGGCGCAACTACCCGCAGGAGGTCGACGGCTACCGCCGCTATGTGAAGGCCGCGATGCCCGCGGTGAAGTTGGTGTTCGACGCGGCCAACGACCCGCCATCGTTCAGCGGTCTGACGAAGAAGGTGATCGCCAAGAAAGGAGCCGGGGTCTCCACGCTGCTGCGCTGGAGCCGGCGCAGCGCCGCCGATGTGATGCGCGAGTACTTCACCACCGACGCATTGCAGGGCCCAGGAATGTTGGTCGGACCGATGGTGTGGGGCATCTCCCCCGAGTTCAAGGGAAGCGGCCTTGGGGCATTGACCTACGCACTGCGCCACGTGGGCACGGTTGGCCGCCCCGTTGGCGGTAGCGGCGAGGTGCCGCGCACCCTACGCGCAGCATTCGAGCTTGCCGGCGGCACCGTACGCACCAGCACCCGGGTGACGGCCATCACGTGTGAGGGCGAGCGGGTACGCGGCGTCACGCTGGCCGACGGCACTGAAGTGGCGGCGCCGCTCGTGATCTCCGCGTGCAACCCGCACGAGACCTTCCTGTCGTGGCTCACCAACCCACCGCCGCAGGCGCACGACATGGTGAGGCGTTGGCAGGCCATCCCCCACGACGACGGCTACGAGTCCAAACTCGACGCGGTCATGACGTCGGTGCCGCACCTGCGGGCTGCCCAGCAATCCGGCCTGGATGGCGATCTCACCGCCACCTACGCGATCGCACCCACGCTGGCCGACATGCACCGCGGGTACCAGCTGATGGCGACCGGCGGCGTGCTTGAACGGCCGGGCCTGATCGCCAACGTGCCATCGGTGGGCGACACAACGCTCGCCGCCAAGGATCGCCACATCCTGAGTCTGGAGACGCTCTACACCCCCTACGGGCTACCAGGCGGCTGGGCCAGCAGCAGCGAGCCCGCTCGCTGGCTGGATCTGTTCGCCGACCTCGCCGAGCCCGGCTTCAAGGACAGCATCGTCGAGTGGCGGGCGATGACACCCGACCGCTACGAGCGCGAGTTCAATCTGCCTCACGGCCATGCCACCAGCTTCGCGGGTGGCCCGCTGGCCGCGCTGCACAACAAGAACCCGGAGCTGACCCGCTACGAGACGCCCGTGAAAGGCCTCTTCATCACCGGCGCGGCCACGTTCCCCGGCGCCGGTGTCTGGGGTGCCAGCGGCCGCAATGCGGCGCAGGTGATCCTGCGCGGCGTCTGACAACCTCAGTCGGTCAGGGGGCGGTGCGGCGACGCCGGGTCAAGCTATGAGCGTGCGGTTGGTGGACCTGTGCTTCGACGCGAACGACCCATCCAACCTCCAGACAGCCTCCACCCATTTGCGCGCGCAAAGAATTTCTGGGTGGTCGGCGTCCCAAAGTTAATTCTGGGTGTGTCCAGTCCCGGTTTCCGGAACTGGACACGCCCAGATCCTCGAGGCGGTCATCGACACCGGTGTTGAACGCCGAGGATTTGACCAACTTCCCAACCGACTCACCGACGTGAGCGAAGGGTGTAGCCCACCTCGTCAGGCGTCTTTGACGGACCAGTCGCGCTTGGCCACCGGGTCCTTATCGCTCCACGGGAAGTTGATCCACTGGTCGGTGTGCTTCCAGACGTACTCGCACTTGACGACCGAATGGCTCTTCTCGTAGAGGCACGCGGTGCGCACTTCTGCGACTTTTCCTTCGCAGAACTCCATCACGCTGCGCAACGTGTGGCCGGTGTCGGCCACGTCGTCGGCAATCAGGATGCGGGCATCGCTGACGTCCACGAAGTCGGGGGCCGGCGGCAGGATGCGAGGCACCTCGAGGCGCTCGTCGACACCGGTGTAGAACTCGACGTTCATCGTGTAGACGTTCTTCACGCTGAGGGCGTAGCCGAGCGCGCCGCCGATCAACAGACCACCGCGAGCGATCGACAAGATCATGTCGGGCTCGTAGTCGTCGGCGACCAGCTGAGCAAGCGCACGCGACGCCTCGCCGAAAATTTCCCAGGACATGACTTCACGTTCGTTCGACACGTCCTGCAACCTAACCGATGACACCCCTGAGCGCGAAGAGCGCCCGACGGTCGCACTAACTATGAAGGCAGATGTCGCTGGGGCGCACGGGAACCC
>JAYTSB010000077.1:0-4515 GCA_043745825.1 Actinomycetota bacterium
CGCCGCAGCTGCCGCAGCCGTGGTCGGTCTCAGATCCGCTCGATGATGGTGGCTGTGCCCATGCCGCCGCCCGTGCACATCGTGATCAATCCGGTGGAGAGATCTCGACGCTCCAGCTCGTCGAGCACGGTGCCGATCAGCATGCCACCGGTTGCGCCGATCGGGTGACCGAGCGCCATCGCACCGCCGTTCACGTTGACTTTGTCCCAATCGACTCCCGTGTCCTTGAGGAACTTCAACGCCACAGCGGCAAACGCTTCGTTGACCTCGAACAGGTCGATGTCGGCGAAGGTCATCCCCGCCTTCTCGACGCAGCGGACGGCGGCCGGTCCCGGCGCGGTGAGCATGATCACGGGCTCGGTGCCGGCGACGGCAGTCATGATGATTCGAGCACGCGGTGTCATCCCGTGGGCCTTGGCGTAGTCGGGAGAGGCCACGAGCAACGCCGACGCGCCATCGACGACGCCGGACGAGTTGCCGGCATGGTGCACGTGGTTGATGGAACCGACCTCGGGGTAGGCGAGCAGCGCGGTCTGGTCCACGGTCAGCTCGGAGCCCCGGGCCACGTGTGCACCCATCTGGGCGAAGCTCGGTTGCAGCTTGGCGAGGTCTGCAATCGTCGTGCCCGGGCGGGGGAACTCGTCGTGGTCGAGGGCAAGGGTGCCATCGTCGTGTTGGATCGCGACGAGGGAACGGTCGAAGCGGCCCTCGGCGATGGCCTGCTGAGCGCGGCTCTGGCTGTCGACGGCCAAGGCATCGCACTCGTCACGGGAGAAGCCCTCGATCGTGGCGATGAGGTCCGCAGATATGCCCTGGGCCACCATGTTGTACCGGTCGCGCAGGTGGGCGTTGTTGGCGGCGAAGCCGTCCACGTGCAACGGCGCGGGGCGCGACATCGACTCCACACCACCACCGACCACGAGGTCTTGGAACCCCGACAGCACACCCATCGCTGCGAAGTTCACGGCTTGCTGGCCGGAGCCGCAGAAGCGGTTGAGGGTGACTCCAGGTGCATCGAGCGACCAGCCCGCGTCCAGCGCTGCCATCCGGGCGATGTCCATCGCGTGATCGCCGCTACCCGCCCCGCAGCCCATCACCACGTCGTCCACCTCTGCAGTGTCGAAGCCATTGCGCTGCTGGAGCGCGTTCAACACCTGGGCAAGGATGCGCTGGGGATGCACGCCGTGCAGCGCACCCGTGTCCTTGCCCTTGCCACGCGGCGAGCGGACGGCGTCGATGATCCAGGCTTCACGGTTCATGGTGCGACTCGATTCGGGGGATGTGCGACGGGACCCCAGCACGGTAACGCTGTCACCCCATGGCGGACGGGCCGAGCAGATCTGCGTACTCGGGGTGCCCGTCGATGAACTGGGCGACGAACCAGCATTGCGGCACGACCGTGTGTCCCGCAGCGCGGGCATCGCCGAGAGCGTGGCGCACGACTCGCTCGGCCAGACCCTGGCCGCGCATGTGCGCACTGGTGACGGTGTGGGTGAACGTCATCGTCGTACCGGACAGCTCGTACTCGGCGAAGCCTGCCCGAACGTCGCCGACGAAGATGTCGTAGCGCGCCTGTGCGGCGTTGTGCACGATCCGAAGGTCATCGTTCATGGTGAGTCCTCAACCGCGGCCATGGCGAGCAGCGGGTTGTTCAGTCGGAACAGCACCCGGTGACGCTACCTCGGCCGATCGAACACAGCGATGCGCATGTCAACGTGGGCGGTGAGCGGCGTGGCGGCGATCTCGGCGCGGAGTTCTGGCCCGGTGCTCCACCAGTACGGGGTCATTTCCAACAGCGCCAGCCGCAACGACGGGTCGTCCAACACCACGTCGAACGCAACGGTGATCAACTCGGTCGGGACGTCGGGCCACTCCTCGCCTTCGGCGGTTGCCGGGTCGCGGTGGCGACGCGGATCGGCGTACACGAGAGCCTTCAGCTCCGCCAGGTGCTGCGGTCCCGGGCGCACCAACACGGCGATTCCGTCGGTGTCGAGCACCCTCATCATCTCGGCGTGCGGGCGTGGTGAGAACACGCTCATCAGCACATCGAAGCTCCCGTCGGCGAAGGGCAGGTGGTACACGGATGCAACGGCGTAGTGATGATCGTGGTGTCGGCGCGCAGCCACTCGGACTGCGGCCTTGGAGACGTCGATGCCCCACGCATCGGCGGCGGTGCGTGCGGAGACGGCGGCGAGGTAGGAGCCCTCTCCGCTGCCGCAGTCCAGCAGCCGAAGGGCGTCGTGCTCGCCAGGCGGTCCGGCGCGCCGGGCGGCGCGATGGACCGTTGCCGCGACTGCATCGATCACCGGTGCGTACAGGCCGGCATCGAAGACCGTCCTCCTGGCTCGCACCATCGCGTGGTCGTCTCCGGCCGGATTGCCCCTGCGGCGGCCACCGGGCAGGAGGTTGACGTAACCTTCCTTGGCCCGGTCGTATCGATGGCCGGCTGCACAGGCGAACCCGGTTGCCTCCTCGACAAGGGGCTGCGCGCACTTCGGACACCGGTAGCCGGGCATCGGTCGTGGCGGCATCGGTCGACAGTATCGTCTGCGCGTCGGTCACCATCGACGACCCGTGGACGAAAATGTTCGCCGAAGTGCTCGGCACGTAGAGTAGGTCGATGCAGTACGTGAAGCTCGGCTCAACCGGTCTCGATGTGTCGCCGATCTGTCTCGGATGCATGAGCTACGGCGTTCCCGAGCGGGGAACGCACCTGTGGACCTTGGACGAGGACCAGAGCCGCCCCTTCATCCAGCGCGCGGTGGAGGAAGGCATCAACTTCTTCGACACGGCCAACGTGTATTCCGACGGCACCAGCGAGGAGATCGTCGGCCGGGCGCTCGCCGACTTCGCTCGACGTGAGGAGATCGTGTTGGCCACCAAGGTGCACGGCGCCATGCGCCGCCTGCCGAATGGGGGCGGCCTGTCGCGCAAGGCGATCATGTTCGAGATCGACGCCAGCCTGCGCCGGCTCGGCACGGATTACGTCGATCTCTACCAGATCCACCGTTGGGACCGGCGGACGCCGATCGAGGAGACGATGGAGGCCCTGCACGACGTGGTGAAGGCCGGCAAGGCGCTGCACATCGGTGCGTCGTCGATGTGGGCCTGGCAGTTCGCCAAGGCGCAGCACGTGGCAGAGCGCAACGGCTGGACGAAGTTCGTGACGATGCAGAACCACTACAACCTGGTCTACCGCGAGGAGGAGCGGGAGATGCTGCCGCTCTGCATCGACCAGGGCGTTGGCGTGATTCCGTGGAGCCCGCTGGCTCGTGGACTGCTGACACGCGACCTCGCCGACAGCACGAGTCGCAGTGAAACCGACGAATTCGGCAAGACGCTGTACGGCACCGCCAACACCGACATCATCGCCAGGGTTGCCGAGATCGCCGCCGAGCGCGGCATCTCCCGTGCCCAGGTGGCGCTCGCCTGGGTGGCCAAGCACCCCTCCGTTTCGGCCCCGATCGTCGGCGCCACGAAGCCGCATCACCTCGACGACGCTGTGGCATCGCTTTCCGTGCGGCTCACCGACGACGAGACCCGCCGACTCGAAGAGCCGTATACGCCCCAGCCGGTCTCCGGCTTCTGACGCACGGTCGCTCGACGATCCATGTCCCAGAGCAGATCATGGCCGGAGGGCATCGACCACCGTGACGCGTTCGACGCCATGCTGGACTCGGTCACCATCTACTCCAGCGTGCGTGACGGGCGAGGACGGATCGTCGACTTCCGTGTTGAGTTCCTGAATGCCGTGGCCACCCGGCGATTCAGTGGGTTGAGCGACGATCCCGTCGGGTCGATGCTGCTGGATCTGTTCCCCACTGCAGCGGACAACGGGATGTTCGACAAGCTGCGGGTCATGGTGGAGACCTCCACGCCACTGTCGTTGGAGGTTCCCTGGACGGATTCCGTGCTCGGCGACACCACCTGGGAGATCTGCGCGTCTCCGCTCGGCGACGGGTTCCTGGCGGTGATCCGTGATCTGACCGAGCGCACCCGATTGTTGCTGGAATCGCGCGATCGCGAGCTGCGCTACCGCCTCCTCGCCGATCACGCCGGCGATGTCGCCACGCTCTCGCAGAACGGCGTCGTCCAGTGGGTGGGGCCATCGATCATGGACCTGCTCGGTTGGGACCCGGCCGAGGTGGTGGGCACGACGATCTGGTCGCTGGTTCACCCCGACGACCTCGCTCGGTTACGGGATTTCCGCAAAGATCTCGCTGGGAGGGGACCCCAGCGGGTGCGGATTCGCATGCGGCACAAGAGCGGCAGCTACCGCTGGATGGAAAACACCTCACGGCTCGCCGCGGAAGAAGACCTGGTCGGCGCAGTCGTCTCGGTGATGTGGAGCGTCGACGCCGAGGTCGAGGCGCTGGAGGCGTTGCAGCGCGCTGAGTCGGAGCGGGCACTGCTCGAACGACGGATGCAGCAGGCCCAACGGCTGGAGAGCTTGGGTGTGCTCGCCGGCGGAATTGCCCACGACTTCAACAACCTGCTCGTCGGCGTGCTGGGCAA
>JAYTSB010000078.1:0-3532 GCA_043745825.1 Actinomycetota bacterium
CCTGCCAGGTACTCGCGCACCATCTCCGCGTGGCGGGCGATGGTGTGCGGCGCGTTGGGCCAGCGCAGGGCGAGGTTGAGGCTCGCGGCGATGCACCACCAGGTTGGCGGGCGTGAGGTCGCCGTGCACGAGGTGCGCGGCCGCGCCGTGTTGTCGCCACACCCGGGCAAGGCCGTCTTCGGCGCGGGCGCGAGCATCGTCGAACAGCGAGCCGTATCCGGCGCGCAGCTCGCCCAGCTGGTCGGGCACCGTGAAGTACACCACCCGGTCGCCGATGGGCACACCGGCCGGGGGTCCCGCCGCGATGGATGCAACGCCGAGTTTGTGGAGCACTGCGCACACCAGGCCGGCGTGCTCCAGTCGCGGTGCGGTGATGCGATGACGCATCATCGTTCCCGATGCCCACTCGAACACCATGCACGAGCGGGGCGCCTCAGCCGGGTCGGTGTCGGCAGACACCGTCACGGACGCCGCACCGGCCGGCGTACGCAGCGCTCGGTTGACCGGGGCTCCGGCGTCGGCGAGCTGATCGAGCCAGGTGGCCTCTGCCTCCTCGCACCCGTCGGGGTGGATGCGCTCGACCGGGCCGACACGAACCGCGAGGTGATGGCCGGCGTCGGAGACCGCGTGGAAGCCGGTGTTGAACGATGCGCCGGCAGGAGTCAGGCGCGCCGGTGTGATCCCGTACTCGCGCAGCGCCATCCGGGCGATGGCGCGCTCGACGTGGACGCCGGAATCAGTGGTCACGCCGCCCACGGCTCAGGCGATGCCGGGCCGCCACGCTCCCTACTCGTCCGGCGACTTGAGCTTGAAGTAGAGCGTGATCAGCCCGAGGATCAGCACCACGACCAGCACCGTGCGCAGCACCCACAGGATCGTCCCGACGAGCCAGCCGAACAGGAACCAGACGATGATCGCGACGACGATCCACCCGACGACCGAGGCCAGCAATGATCGTGCCCCGCTCGTCTGCGCCATCGCCCCAGTATGTCAGCCGATCTGGACGAACTCGACCCAGTTGCCGTCGGGGTCCTCGACGATCGCGATCGTGATGCCCGGGCGGAGCTCGGTGACGGGGATCGCGATGCGGGCCCCGGCCTCGCTGCAGGTCGCGACGACCTCGGCGAGGTTCGACACCGTCATCGTCCAGTAGCGGTAGCCGGTTGCGCCGGCGATCCCGCCGGGAGGTGCGACAGCAGGTGGCGTACGCGCCGGGTCGAGCAACTTGATCACGCTCGTGCCGCAGAGCATCCGGTGCATCGTTCCGCCGCCGGGGAGCGGCATCTCGCCCGCCTTCTCGAACCCGAGCACCTCGCCGTAGAAGCGCAGCGACGCCTCGATATCGGTCACGACGATGCCGAGGTCGATCGAGTCCTTGGTCAGGTTCACAGCCATCAGCGGGCCACGATAACGGAGCTGCCATGGCCGAACAAACCCTGGTTGGCGGTAATGCCGACCGTGGCGCCGTCCACTTGTCGGTCGCCGGCTTGGCCGCGCAACTGCCACACCAGCTCGCACACCTGGGAGATGGCCTGGGCAGGAATGGCCTCGCCGAAGCACGCCAGACCACCACTGGGGTTCACCGGGATGCGCCCGCCGATGGTGGTGGCTCCGGAGCGGAGCAGGCCCTCTGCCTCGCCCTCGGCGCACAGGCCGATGTGCTCGTACCAATCCAACTCCAGGGCAGTGGACAGGTCGTAGACCTCGGCCAGGCTGAGGTCCTCGGGGCCGATTCCCGCCTGCTCGTATGCGCTCCAGGCGATGGAGTCCTTGTACTTGCGTGCCGGCGCGGGCACCACCGCTGACGAATCGCTGGCGATGTCCGGCAGCTCCAGCACCGTCTGCGGGTACACGGGCGTGACGGTGCCGACCGCCTTGACCCGGCAGAGGCCGTCGACATCGCTGTTTTCGGCTCGGCCGAGGTGGCGGCGGGCGAAGTCCATGCTGCACACCACCATCGCCGCCGCACCGTCACTCGTCGCGCAGATGTCGAGCAGGCGGAGTGGATCGCTGACCACGGGCGAGTTGAGCACGTCGGCGACGGTGCTCTCCTTCTTGAAGCGAGCGTTCGGATTGTGCAGGCCGTGGCGGCTGTTCTTCACTTTTACCTGGGCGAAGTCCTCGGCGGTGGCGCCGTACATGTCCATTCGACGCCGGGCGAACAGGGCGAAGTACACGGGGTTGGTGGCGCCGAGTACGTGGAACCGCTGCCAGTCCGGATCGTTCTTGCGGTCGCCGCCCCCAACGGGGGCGAAGAAGCCCTTCGGAGTCGTGTCCGCACCGATCACGAGGGCCACATCGCAGAAGCCCGCGAGGATCTGGGCGCGAGCCGAATCCAGCGCCTGCGCGCCAGACGCACACGCCGCATAGCTGCTGCTGATCCGCACGCCGCTCCAGCCGAGCTTCTGCGCGAACGTGGCGCCGGCGATGAAGCCCGGGTAGCCGTTGCGGATGGTGTCCGCGCCGGCCACGTACTGGATGTCCTTCCACTGGATGTTGGCGTCGGTCAACGCGGCGCGTGCCGCCACCATCCCGTACTCGGTGAAGTCGCGACCCCACTTGCCCCACGGGTGCATGCCCACACCGAGGATGGCGATGTCCCGGTCGCCGCTCACGCGTTCACCGGCGCCCACACATAGACCATGTACTCGTGCTCGGCGTCGCGGTGCGACACCTCCACCTCCAGCTGCATGGTCATGCCCACTCTCAGATCGGCGGCGAGCACACCGGTGGCCACCTTGCCGAGCACCACCAGACCCTCGACCTCCAGCTCGACGGCGGCGAGCGCGTAGGGCTCGAACGGGTCGGTGGGGACGTACGGAGGTGGCGGCGTGTAGCGGTTCTCGGTGTAGCTCCAGATCGTGCCGCGACGAGACAGCCGCGCGGGATCCAACGTCGCCGAGTCGCACAGCGGGCTCGGGCAGTCGTTGGCACGCGGCGGGAACACGTACGTGCCGCAGAGCGGGCACTTCGAACCGATCAGCTGAGGCGCATCGTCATCGTTGGTGAACCAGCCTTCGATGATGGGCACTCGGCTCAACGTCGAGGCGGAATGGGGAGTTTCTGACACGGCGTCAGATTACATGCACGAGGTCCGGGAACACCTTGCTGACCTTGGCCACGAGGTACTCGCCGTAGGTGCCGTCGAACTCGAACACGCTGCGGCCGTCCCAGCGGCTGGCGGTCGCGTCCGCATCCACCGACTCCGGGGTGAGGGGTAACGGCGTGACGTGAGCGTCCCAGCTCGGGTCGAAGAAGAACGGGAACGACAGCCGATCGCGGCCACTGGTGTTGCGCACCCGGTGCGGCGTGGAGCGATACCGCCCACCGGTCATCCGTTCGAGCATGTCGCCGATGTTGCACACGAACGAGTCCGGGATGGGCGCGACATCGATCCATCCGTCGCGACCGTGCACCTGCAGCCCGCCGCAGTCGTCCTGGGCCAGCATCGTGAGCAGGCCGTAGTCGGTGTGCTCGGCCACGCCCCACTCGCCGATGCCCACGCCGGCGCCGGTATCGGCGGCGCCGGTGT
>JAYTSB010000079.1:0-3040 GCA_043745825.1 Actinomycetota bacterium
CCAGATAGTTGATCACATCGCCGGGCTCGGGGCGGTGCGCTGCGTCGCCGTACTGCGTGACGAGCCGGAAGTGGAGGTATTCGCCAGCGGGCACGGGCAGGAACGGTGGCCTCCGGTACCAACCTGGCGCTGCGGTGCGGCGCATCTGACGCACCGCCGTCGGCCACAACTGCGGCCGGCGCACGAGCGCGGCGCCTACCTTCAGCCAATGCCGTGCGGACGCGCGGGCCACGATCAGCGAGGTTCCTTGGGCAGACCAAGCACCATCTCACCGATGATGTTCCGTTGGATCTGACTGGAGCCGGCATAGATGGTGCCCGCTCGGGCATTGAGGAACACGCCCTCCCACGACGCGGTGCTGTTCGCCGCGCCGGCATCGTCGGTCTGGAACGAGCTCGACGGCGGGCGGTCGGTCGGCACGAGACCTTCGAGGCCCATGATGTCCATTGCCAGCTCGGTGACCACCTTGTGGTACTCGCTCCAGTACAACTTGAAAATGGCGCCGTCGGGACCGGGATGGTGGCCGCGGGTGAACTGGGTGAGCGTGCGCATCCCGACGAAGCGCATCACCTGGACCTTGCTGTAACACCACGCCAGCCGTTGCCGGATCACCGGATCATCGGCGACGCCACGGTCCTTGGCCATGGTCAGGAGGCGATCGAGTTCGGACTGGAAGCGGATCGGCATGGTTGCTGCCGCCTCGCCACGTTCGTAGCCGAGCAGCGTCATCGCCACGGCCCAACCGTTGTTCAGACCACCGACGACGTTGTCCTTGGGACACACGGCGTCGGTGTAGAAGACCTCGTTGAACTCGCTCTCGCCGGAGATCATCCGGATCGGGCGAACCTCGATGCCCGGCTGGCGCATGTCGACGAGCAGGAACGAGATGCCCTTGTGCCGCGGCGCGTCGGGATCGGTGCGGGCGAGGGTGAAGATGTGGTCGGCGAGGTGCCCTGCCGAGGTCCAGATCTTCTGCCCATTGAGCACCCACTGGTCGCCGTCGAGCTCGGCTTTCAGACCGAGGTTGGATAGATCCGACCCGGCGTTGGGCTCGCTGTAGCCCTGGCACCAGATGTCGTCGTTGCTCAAGATGCGCGGCAAGAAGTACGCCTTCTGCTCCTCGGTGCCCCACTGCAGCAACGTATTGCCGAGCATCTGGATGCCGAACGTGTCGTTCGGGCCGCCCGTTGGCACGCCCGCCTTGGCGAACTCCTCGCCGACGATGACCTGTTCCAGCGCGCTGAGTCCACCGCCGCCGTACTCCGCCGGCCAACCCGGAGCGAGGTAGCGGGCTTCGGCCAGCACGGCACGCCACTCCAACACGAAGTCGTGCAGCGCCGCTCCCTCGAGCTGACCAATGCCCTTCCAGTTGGACGGCAACTTCTCGGCGAGGAAGCTCTGGACCTTCTCGCGATAGGCCTCTGCCTCAGGGGTGTAGGTCGGTTGCATCGCGCCACATTACCGGGCGGTAGCCAACCCACGACGAGCCACGGCAGCCGCACCGACGAGGGGGGCCAGCTCACCCATCCCGACGCGCCGGATCTCGAGGTGCTCGGTGAACGACAGGCGGGCCCGTGCGTTCACCTCGGCCTGGGCGGCGGCGAAGAACGGCTCACCGAAGCCGAGAGCCACCGAACCGCCGATCACTGCGAGGTTGAAGTCGCACACGCTGGCCAGCGATGCCAGAGCCCGACCGACCAGCAGACCGGTGCGCTCGATGATCGACTGCGGGGCGCGCTGGGGCGGGCGGCCGGTCTCGGCCTCGATCGCCGGCCCGCAGGCATAGGCCTCCAGACAGCCGACACCGCCGCACGCGCACGGCCGGCCGTCCGGCTCCACCACGATGTGACCAATGTGCCCGGCGTTGCCCAGCCGGCCCTGCAGGAGTCGGCCGTTGGAGAGGATGCCGCCGCCAACCCCGGTACCGACCACCACTCCCACCATGTTCATCGCGCCCCGACCCGCGCCGCACCAGGCCTCGCCGAGGGTGAGCGCCTTGGCGTCGTTGTCGACGAACGCGGGAAGCGAGGTGGTTTCCCTGAGCGCCCGAACGAGGTCGAAGTCCACGAGCGTCGGGATGTGCAGCGGCGACACGGTGTTGGAGGCGAGGTCGTGGGGTCCGCCGCACCCAGCGCCCACAGCGATCAGCGGCGCCGGCGCAGCCGCCATCACGCGCAGGATCAGCCGCTCGAGCGCAGGCCAGACATCGCGCTGGGGCGTGGCCACGCGGTCGCGCACCACCACGCGTCCGTCATCGTCCACCACGGCCGCGGCGAGCTTGGTGCCCCCGATGTCGACGGCCAGGTACATCGAATCCACGAGGCCACGGTACAAGCGCTGACACTCGAAGTCCTGCGCAGGCGTCTACCCTTGCCTCCGTGACGGCTGCCCCCACGACTCCGGTTTCCACGTTCGCCTCGCTGTTCGGCGCCATCACCGACAACGTTGCACGCGTGGTGCACGGCAAGCACCACGAGATCGAGCTCGCGGTCGTGTGCCTGCTGGCCGAGGGCCACCTGCTCATCGAGGACGTGCCGGGCGTCGGTAAGACCAGCCTCGCCAAGGCCTTGGCGGCGTCGTTGGAGTGCACGTGGAAGCGAGTGCAGTTCACACCGGACCTGCTGCCCACGGACCTTGTCGGCGTGAGCATCTACCAACGCTCGACGGAGACCTTCGACTTCCGCCCCGGTCCGCTGTTCGCCAACATCGTCCTGGCCGACGAGATCAACCGGGCGTCACCGAAGACCCAGTCCGCCCTGCTCGAGGCAATGGAGGAACGGCAGATTTCCGTGGAGGGTCGCACCCACGCTCTGCCACCTCCGTTCATGGTGATCGCCACTCAGAACCCCGTCGAGCAAGAGGGCACCTACCGCCTACCGGAGAGCCAGCTCGACCGGTTCCTGATGCGCATCTCGCTGGGCTATCCCGCACGTGAGGCCGAGCTTTCCATCCTCGACGCCCAGGGGGCCAACGAGTCCGTCGTCGACCTGCGTCCGGTGGTGTCCACGGCTGAGGTGATGGCGATGATCGACGCCGTGCG
>JAYTSB010000080.1:0-3419 GCA_043745825.1 Actinomycetota bacterium
CGCCGGAGCAGCACTGCCGCCCCAACCAGTGATCGACGCGGTGGCAGCGCATCTCCAGCGCGAGGCGATGATCGGCGGGTATGAGGCCGACGCCGAGGCGGCTGACGTGCGCGAGGCCGTCTACGACAGCGTGGCCACCCTGCTCGGCGCGCATCGCGATGAGGTCGCCCTCGTCGAGAGCGTCACGGCCGCGTGGACCGCGGCGTTCACCGCCGTGCCGTTTGCGCCGGGCGACCGGATCCTGACCGGGCGCACCGAGTATGCGAGCAACGCGATCAACCTCGTCCTCGCCCAGCAGCGTCACGGATTGGAGATCGTGGTCATCGACGACGACGAGCGCGGCCAGATCTCACTGGACGCCCTGCGCGACGCGATCGACGAGGGCACCAGGCTGATCGCCCTCACCCACGTCGCCACCAGCGGCGGCCTGGTGAACCCGGCGGCCGCCGTCGGGCAGATCGCCAAGGACGCCGGCGTGCTGTACCTGCTCGATGCCTGCCAATCTGTCGGCCAGCGCCCACTCGACGTCGACCCGCTGCAGTGCGACATGCTCACCGCCACCGGGCGCAAGTTCCTGCGCGGCCCCCGCGGTACAGGCTTCCTGTACGTCCGCGCGTCGGTGCTGGACACCTTGCGGCCCCAGCAACTGGATCTGCGCCGCGCGACCTGGACCGCGCCCGACCGCATCGAGCTGCAGCCGACGCTCGCCGGTTCGAGGAATGGGAGTCCAGTCGCGCGCTGATCCACGGGCTCGGCGCAGCGGTTGACCACGCGCTGTCCTGGGGGCTCGACAACATCGCCCACCGCACCACCGGCCTGGCCACTCGGTTGCGCCAGATGCTCGGCGCCCATCCACACGTCACCGTGCACGACAAGGGCGTCGACATGTGCGGCATCGTCACGTTCTCCGTCGAGGGCACGCACGCTCAACGGGTGTGCAGTGTGCTGGCCAGCGAGGGCATCAACACGTCCGTGACCGCCGTCGAAAGCTCCCAGTACGACTTTCCTCGCCGCGGCCTGGACGAGGTTGTGCGCGCCTCGCCGCACTACTACAACACCGAGGCTGAGCTGGGCCGGCTGGTGGAGATCGTGAGCGCGTTGACCTGACAGGCTGCAACGGTGAGCACGCTGCGCGACACCGATCCGATGGCATGGCTGATTGCGTGTGAGGAGATCCGCCAACTGGCCTCCCGTTACGCCGTCTCGCTGAATCACCGCGATCTCGACGCGCTCGCCGACCTCTTCGTGCCCGACGTCCATATCGGACGCGAGCCCAGCGGCCGGACCGCACTGCGTGCCAACATGGTGGCGCAGCTCGCCGACGGGCATCGCACCATCCTGCAGGTCAGCAACCACGTGATCGACGTGCAGGACGCAGATCATGCCACCGGCGTGGTGGGCAGTCGCGGCGAGATCGAGCGGGGCGCCGAGTGGGTGATCCAGGTGATCGAGTACCACGACACCTACGAGCGCCGCGACGGCCACTGGCTGTTCGTACGCCGCCGCCATTACCTCTGGTACGGCGCGGACATGCTCACCCGACCGAACGTGTTGCCCGATGCGAACTGGCCGCAGCGTCAGACCGGCAAGGGTGTGCTGCCCGAGATCATGCCGAGCTGGCAGGCCTGGACCGAAGAACGTGACGCGCTCACCCAGCGCAGCCAAGACCAGGAACGGCAGCAACAACAACAACAGCAACAACAGCGGCACGAGCAACAACAACAGTGACGCGCTCCCTCAGGGGCGATCGACGGCCAGCAGCGCGAATGCAATCGCGGCGGCATGGCCGACGTTCAGCGAATCCACGTCGCCGCGCAGCGGGATGCGGATCGGTTCGGCGCGGCTGAGCGTGCGCTCGCTGAGGCCGGGGCCTTCGGCACCGAGCAGCAGCGCGAGGCGGTCTCCAGACACGCGTGACACGTCGCCGATCGAACGTGCCGTCGGCGTCGGGGTGAGCGCGAGCAACCGGAAGCCGTGGTTGGCGATGGTGTCCAAATCCCGCGGCCAGTCGGTGGAGCGCACGATCGGCAGGAACAGGATCTCGCCCATGGACACCCGCACCGTGCGACGGTAGAACGGGTCAGCGCACGTCGGGTCGAGGACCAGGCCGTCGATCCCGAGGGCTCGAGCGGAACGCGCAATCGCACCGAGGTTCTCGGGATCGTTGAGGCCCTCCAACACAGCCACTGTCCGGCTGGCGTCGAGCAATGCAGCCAACAACATGGGGGCGGCCCGATCCGCCGACGCGACTGCCCCGCGGTGGAGGTCGAAGCCCGCGACCTGAGCCAGTACGTCGCGCTCTGCGATGTACACCGGGCATGTCACCTGACGGAGGAGCGGCTCCATGCGGTCGTAGCGACGTGGTGTCACCAACACCGATCGGAGGGGGAACGTCGAAGCGATCAACCGCTCGATGACATTGATGCCCTCGGCGATGAAGAACTCGTCGCCCTCCAGGCGCTGACGATGGTGCGGATCCCGCAGGCCGATGTAGTCGGCGACACGCTCGTCGGTTGCCTCGGTGATCGCCACGGGTTCCATACGGTGTGCGGCAACCTAGCGGAATTCGTTGCCCACCAGCACCGGGCGAGCACGTTCAGCGGCGTGCCCGGGAGCGCTCAACGCGCCGCGCCGGTGAGCCCATCACCACCGAGCGCGCCGGGACATCGCGCACGACCACGCTGCCTGCGCCAACTGTGGCGCCGGCACCGATCGACACCCCGGGAAGCACCTGCGCGCCGATTCCGATCAGCACCTGCTCACCGATCAGCACCGCGCCACCGATGGCGACTCCCGAGGCGACGTGGGCGTTGTCGCCGATGATGGAGTCGTAGCCAATGGACGCGTTCGGGTTGATGATCACACCGCTGCCGAGGCGTGCCCCGGTGTTCACCACGGCACCGGCGGCCAGCAGTGTGCCGGCGCCCACCACCGCCGTGTGCGAGACGTAGGCCCCACGACTGACCGCATCGGCGAGGGCCAACCCGCCGGCGGTGCATCGGTGGATGAAGTCGGCGCGAGTGCGGTTGTTGGTGATGGCGACGAACACGTGTGTCACGTCGAGCGCGCGCACGAGATCGTCGAGCTGCTCGTCCGTGCCGATCACCTGCACCTCGGTGGTGGTGGTGGTCGCCGGATCGCCGGTCTTGCTCACGCAGCCGACGATCTCCCACGAGGGGTCGTCCTGCAAGGCTTCGATGCAGACGCGAGCGTGTCCACCCACACCGATGACGAGCACGCGTCTCATCGGCGGAGATTATCGGCTTGGTGACCGTCGCTGCTCCGGCGGCCGTTGGCTACCATCGCGGCGTGGATCACATCGTCGTCGTCGGCGCGTCGCTCGCCGGGGTGCGAGCGTGTGGCAGCTTGCGCGCGGAAGGGTTCTCGGGCGCCCTCACGCTCCTGAGCAACGAGACCCA
>JAYTSB010000081.1:0-3917 GCA_043745825.1 Actinomycetota bacterium
GTCGGCACTGACGGGCACCATCATCTGTGCCGGAGCAACGGTGCCGTCATCGGACTCAGTGGGTTGGATGACAGTGTTCTCGATGCCGGCGAGCGCGAACTCTTCGCCGATGATGCCGATCAGCTCGGTGCGGACGTCGTCCACGTCACATCGCATCTGCTTTGGAGAGCTTCTTCTGGATCAGCGCCTGGCCCGAACCCGACAGCGCTTCTTCATAGGAGACGTTGATCGAGCTCAGGATCTGGAATGCGTCGTAGAGCTGCTTGTCGTCGATGTCCGGCAGCGACGTGCCAGGCTCGAACTCGGTGTCGGCCGCAAGCGTCCTCACGGCTGCGTCCACCGTGTCGCGGTCACCGTGACCGAGCGCCTCGCGCATCTCGTCCGCGACTCGGGCGTTCGCACATGCCTGCTTGGCAACCGCGTTTGCGTGCTCGATGGCAGCTGCCCGCTTCGGATCCGCCGGCAATGCAGGATCCGAGACCATGCCGTAGCCGGTGCCCTTCTTGTCGCGTGGCTTGCCCTTCACCGACAGCCGGACGACGCCGTCATCGGCCTGCTCGACCGACACACCGCTTTCGATCTTCTTGCGCGCGGCTTCTTGGTCATTCGCGTTCTTGATCTTCCCGGCGATCTTGCTGATGGCATACACGCCACCAGCGATCGCGGCCGCCAGTCCAACCGCCCATCCGATCGGATTGCTGACGATGAGCAGCGCGCCGGCCGCGATGCCGAGCACGCCGACCGCGACCTTCAAACCGTTGACCGCGAGCTTGAACTTCTCGGCGCGAAGCGCAGCCCGCTTCCACTCCTCGCCCTTGGCCGAGAGCATGGCTGCGCCGCGGCCCCACGTGAGCCGGCACAGCTTCATGATGGCGTGCCCACCACGCCATGCGCCCTGCAGCACCATCACCGAGCCACCCGCGATGCCGAGGCTGGCGCCCGCTGCGCCGAGTGCCGTACCGCCCATCTCCGCTGTGGTCTTGGCCGCTGCGTTGGCGATGTCGACGCCAGCTTTTGCGGCACCCATCGACGCGCTCGCCAGCTGCGTCCCTTGATCGCCTGCCTTGCGCCCGCCGAGGTTCTCGAGACCCTTGTCGCCGTGCTTGGCGCCCTCGGCCTTCATGTTGCGCGCCGAGTTGAGGCCCATGATTGCGTCGCCCATCAGCAACGGAGACAGTGTCTCTGCCGCCGCGCCGCCACCCATGCTTCCGCCCTTCGCGATCGCTGTGCCGAGTCCGGTTGCCGCGGAGGCAGCAATGGAAGCACCGGGCTTCAACTTCTCCATCATCGGGTCCGCCAACTTGCCGCCCTCACCGCTGAACTTGGCGTTCTTCTTGGCCTCTTCCTTCGCCGCCGCTTCCTTGATCGCTGCCTCTTGCTGGGCGGCCTTGCGCTTCTCCCACCAGTCCCAGCGCTGGATCACGGCGGTGCTGCGTTGCACCCCGTGCGCGATGGGATCAATGGACCGCTGCGCCGCCTGAGGAGCGACTTGTGGTGAGGCACCCTGCTGAACCGTGTGCACCAATTCGTGGGCGATCAACCGCTGTCCGGCCGCAGTGTCAGGACGATGGTCCTCGCGCCGAATGAACACATCGGACCCGGTGGTGAACGCTCTCGCCTGGATCCGTTGGTTGAGCTCGTCCGACTTGGGGCCGACGTGGATCCGCACGCCACTGAAGTCTGCGCCCATCCGGTCTTCCATGGTTCGCCGGATGCTCGAATCGAGGGTCTTGCCACCGGAACGAGCGCCGATGATGTCGCGCTCGGTCGGCGTGTCGACCTGTCCGCCCTCGCACCCGATGACTGCCGCAGCGTCTCCAGCGGTGGATGACCGGGAGATTCGACTGACCACGGTCGCTGTCGTGAAGGGTGCGGCGTGGTCACTGCCTCCGCCGTCGACCACCAGGGCAGCGACCCGATCGGCCTCACGCTCCAAGGGATCGTTGGAGGCGCCGACGACAAGCCTGCGTTGCACCGGCACTGTCGATGTGACTGCGGCCGATGTGACTGCGGCCGATTTGATTGCGGCAACGGGGGAGTGGCGAACCGCGGTGGTCGCCACCGGGACAGGCGGCGCAGGCTGTGGGGACGCCGCTTCGGACACGTGGGAAACCTACCACCCCTGCGGGGCGTGATCACGTGAACACGGTCCGTCCTTTCGTGGCTGGACGACCCGTGAGCGCAGTTTCGAAGGAGCAGCCGCGGTCGACGCGCTCGGCAGTGATCAGAGGTGTTCGGCCGCGGTCGCCACGACGCCGGCCACGATCGGCTCCCAGGGGGCGCCGGCCAGGCGAGTGATGGTGACGAAGTCGTTGACGCCGAACACCGCAGCCACACCGCCGAGCGCGAACACGTCCCGCGCGAACGCATGCTCGGCTGCTGCGTCCGCTGACGCGAAGTTGATCGATGCCGGCAGGCGGATGTCGAGGGTGAACTTCATCGCGTCAGGGTTGGGAGTGGGGGAGGGCGAGGCAGTGGCCATCCACCGATCGTACGCACCCCATCACCGGCGCGAGTACCGTCGCGCTCGTGCAGGGTGGGCCGGAACGCGAGCGCCTGGAACAGGATCGCTGTGGCGACCAGCGCTGGAAGTGGTGGGGCCCCTACGTGTCTGCCCGCCAGTGGGGAACCGTGCGTGAGGATTACAGCCCCGACGGCTCGGCGTGGGACTACGTCACCCATGATCATGCCCGCAGCCGCGCCTATCGCTGGGGCGAGGACGGCCTGGCCGGCATCTGCGATCGTTGGCAGCATCTCTGCTTCGCCGTCGCATTGTGGAACGGCAACGACCCGATCCTCAAAGAGCGTCTGTTCGGGCTCACCAACGAGGAAGGCAACCACGGCGAGGACGCAAAGGAGGAGTGGTGGCACATCGACTCCACGCCGACGCACTCGTGGATGCAGTGGCTCTACAAGTATCCCCACGATGCTTACCCCTACGCGCGGCTGATCGAGGAGAACGCTCGGCGGGGACGCCTGGAGAGCGAGTACGAGCTTGCCGACACCGGTGTGTTCGCGGACGACCGCTACCACGACGTCCTCGTGACGTACGCGAAGGCCACGCCCGATGACATCTGCATCCGCATCGACGTCACCAACAGGGGCCCGCAGACGGCAGTGATCCACCTGCTGCCCACGCTCTGGTTCCGCAACACGTGGGCGTGGGGCCGTGACGACCGGCGCCCGATGATCTCTGCTCGGCAGGGTCAGGCGGTGCTCGTCGCCGATCACGGTCTGCTCCGCCGGCGATGGCTGCATGCATCGGCCGACGGCCTGGCGGAGGCGCCGCTGCTCTGTGAGAACGACACGAACACGCTCAGGCTGTTCGGGGTGGAGGGCGGACCTCAGTTCCCGAAGGACGGCATCAACGATCACGTCGTCGGTGGTGCACCAACGGTCAATCCGGCCGGCGTGGGGACGAAGGGCGCGTTCTGGTACCGGTTCGACGTGCCCCCGGGGGAGACCGTGACCATGCGCCTCCGGCTGACGGACGAGGACCCTGCCACGAGGGGCGATGCGCTGGGTGCCTCGTTCGACGCGGTGATGTCAGCTCGCCATCAGGAAGCCGACGCGTTCTATGCCGACCTTGCGCCGGTGGACTCCGACCCGGAGGTCCGCCTGGTGCAGCGCCGCGCGCTCGCCGGGCTGCTGTGGACCAAGAAGCACTACCGCTTCGACGTGTCGGAGTGGCTGGAGGGCGATCCGACGCTGCCACCGCCCGTGCCCAACCGGGCCAACGGTCGCAATCGCCAATGGCGGCACATGGTGCACGCGGACATCATCTCCATGCCGGACGAGTGGGAGTACCCGTGGTACGCAGCGTGGGATCTCGCCTTTCACGCCGTGGCGTTCGCCATCGTTGACGGCGAGTTCGCCAAGGAGCAACTGCTGCTGCTGTGTCGTGAGTGGTTCATGCA
>JAYTSB010000082.1:0-1981 GCA_043745825.1 Actinomycetota bacterium
ACGATGCGGCGCTGCAGGTCGTCCGGCAACGACGAATCGATCCAGTCGATGCCGATCCAGGCCCCAAGGGCACGCACCATGTTGTCCGGCGCGACGTGCGGGTCGAACATGTGCGGCAATGCGTCGATCTGATGCAGCTCGGTGTCGGCGATGGTCTGGAAGATCATCAGGAACCGGGCGAGGAACGTGTCCTCCACCATGCCAACCGGCAGCTGGTGCAGCAGCCAGTCATCGCGCCTCATCGCACCACGACCTGATGGTTGGCAGACAGGAACAACGAGTCACGGTCCAACTTGACGAGGTCCTTGCCGAAGCCAATGCGTTCATGGTTACGGAGGTCGTACTCGAAGAACAGCACTTCGTCGACGCGCTCCACACCTTCAACGGCCTCCAGCAGCTGGAACACCGAGGCCGCATTCAGATCAGAGTCGAAGCTCCAACCGGAGCCGTCCGGCCCGCCGCTGATGGGGTTGAGGTACGCGTACAGCGCGGTCATCGCCCGGTCGCGTACGAGCGAAGTCGGCCGCCCGGGTCGGGCCGTGATCAGCGTTGCGATGGTCACGCCCTGATAGTAGGGGGTGCCGATCTCGATGGTGGTGCCGAGGATGCGCCGCTCGTCGAGGTGCCGGCGAACCCGGTTTGTCATGTCGTCCGGAAGCGCAAAGTCGTCCAGCTGGATCTGTTCGGGCCGCCGGGTCACGGCGGGCACGAGTAGCAGGCGGATCGGCTTTCCCTGCTCCAAGGGAGGCAGGCAACGCACCCGAGCGATCGAGGGATCACTCTCGGCGGCCACCCGCTCGAAGTCCTCCGCAGTGACAGCGCGACCACCTGTGCGCAACGACTGCGGCCCACGATGCTTCGCGTTCGAGACGGTCTCGGCATCCACCCCGCCGATCGCCGCGTCGAGGTTCTCCACGCCGGCCACATACGGGATGGTGGTGCGCAGGCCGCGCAAGGTACCGGCACCGACGTTGCCGACTGCACCGCCACCCGTGCGATATGTCGCCACGGCGATGACGGCGCCCTCCGGCGGCACGACGCCATGCTGGCGCATGCTGCCGTCGGGATAGCGGATCAGCGGACCGAAGTGGACCTCACCAGTGGTGGAGTTCCACACGAAGTGCTGGTCGTCCTTGGTGGACTGGCCGAAGTGATCGACCTCGGTCCACTCCGCGGTGTGCCCGCCGTGGGCGACCGTGACCGTCTGGCCGTCGAGGCGTGGGAGCACGGGAGCATGCCGCACGGTGAAGACCTGGTCCGGCCTGCCCGTGCTCTGGCCGAGCAGCTCGCGCCCGATGATCTCGCTGTGCTCGGCAACGGTGGTGCCGCCGACGGCATTGACCACGAGCTGGCGGATCTGCGGGGACGCCCGGTACGTGGGCTGCCCCAGCTCGGGTACCAGCAACCGGGCCCGAAGCCAGTGGGCACGATGCCCGCCGAGCATCAACGGCTCGTGCTGGTTGGGCACCAGCAGCACAATCTGCCCGTTACGGTTGAGGCCACCGGTGGTGTCCCGGTACACCCGCGCCGGGATCCAACCCTCGCCCTGCCAGATCTCCCATCGCAGCGGAGCGCGGTCGGGCACCACGCCAATGCCCTCCACGTTCGCGGTGACGTCCATACGGATGGCATTGCCGGCGAGCGACCCCTCGAAGCCGACGTAGAAGCAGTCGCCCGGCGTGATCGAACGGAAGCAGGCCACCGCTCCCCGTTCGATGCGCAGGTCGTCCCACACGTCGACGTAGACGTCCGAACCCACCGAGGTGAGCGAGGCGATCATCTTCGGCGACTTGATCTCCAGCGGTCCAAGCGTCGTGAACACGCGCGTACTGCCGAGGTCGCCGACGGTGGCTACCTGCGTGCCCTGCGGCACGATCGTGGGCTGATCGATCACACCGGTGAGCCAGAAAGTGAGCTCAGCGCGTGCTGCCGTCGCCGGGAACGGTTCGAAGCCGAGCAGATTGAGCATCCGCGTGTAGAA
>JAYTSB010000083.1:0-7652 GCA_043745825.1 Actinomycetota bacterium
CAGGCCTACCACCAGAGTGCGTCCACGCTGAACCTGGTGCGGGCCTTCACCAAGGGTGGTTTCGCCGACCTGAACCGCGTCCATGCCTGGACACAGGAATTCATCGCCAGCAGCCCAGAGGGCCAGAAGTACGAGCAGCTCGCCGCCGAGATCGATCGGGCGTTGCGCTTCATGCGCGCCTGCGGCATCGACACCGAGTCGAACAGCCGCCTCCACGAGGTGGACGTGTTCACCAGCCACGAGGCCTTGCTGCTCGGCTACGAGGAAGCACTCACCCGCCAGGATTCGCTCACCGGTGGTTGGTACGACTGTTCCGCGCACATGCTGTGGATCGGCGAGCGCACCCGCGAGCTCGATGGGGCCCATGTGGAGTTCCTTCGCGGCGTCGGCAACCCCATTGGGTGCAAGGTCGGCCCCACCACGACACCCGAGTTCGTGTTGGAGCTGTGCCAGACCCTGAACCCGGCGCAGATCCCCGGCCGGCTCACCCTGATCAGTCGGATGGGCGCCATCCAGGTGGAGGACAAGCTCCGCCCGTTGCTGCGCGCCGTCCGCGACGCCGGCCATCCCGTGGTATGGGCCTGCGATCCGATGCACGCCAACACCTACACCGCAGTCAGCGGTCGCAAGACCCGCGATTTCGACCACATCTCCGCTGAGATCGCCGGCTTCGTCCGCGCCCACAGCGCCGAGGGCACCTGGCCCGGCGGCATCCACATCGAGCTCACCGGCGACGACGTCACGGAGTGCATCGGCGGCGCCGACAAGATCCTCGAGTCCCAGCTCGACGACCGCTACCAGACGGTCTGCGATCCGCGGCTCAACGGCCGCCAGAGCCTGGACCTCGCCTTCCGGGTGGCGGATCTGATCCGCACCAACGGCCTCGCCTGACCCGGCGAGCCCGCTGCACGTGTCCCCAGCCGCAGTGTCCCCAGCCGCAGTGTCCCCAGCCGGAGTGTCGCCTCTGCACCAGGTGGGCACCTGGCCGGTGCCGAACGCCGCGGCTGCGATCATCGGCTTCCACCAGCAGGTCGTGACCACCGGCGACCGTTTCCGCCCGTATCGGCTCGCATCGTTGGCCAAGGTGATCACCACCTATGCGGTGCTCGTCGCAGTCGAGGAGGGTTCGGTTCGGCTGGACTCACCCATCGGTCAGCCGGGGTGCACGCTGCGTCACCTCCTCAGCCACGCCGGCGGATACCCGTTCGATGGGGACGCGTCGTTGATCACACCCGGCACCCGGCGGATCTACTCGAACACCGGCATCGAGCTCGCCGCCGCCGCAGTGGAACAGGCAACCGGTATCCCCTTCGCCGGTTACCTCGACGAGGCGGTGTTGCAACCGATCGGCATGGACGCCACGACGCTGCGCGGCTCGCCCGCGCACGCCATCTGGAGCACGCTCGACGACATGATCGCCTTCATCCAGGAGATCATCCAGCCCACGTTGTTGTCCCGAGCGACCGTCGCCGAGGCCACGTCGCCGCAATTCGCCGATCTCGCCGGCAGGGTGCCCGGTGTCGGCAGCTTCCGCCCCTGCCCGTGGGGACTCGGCGTGGAGATCCACGGCGCCAAGTACCCGCACTGGATGGGAACCACGAACAGCCCGGCGGCATTCGGGCACTTCGGTGGGGCGGGCACGATGATGTGGGTCGATCCCGTTGTCGGTACGGCGTTGGTGGCGTTGACCGATCTACCCTTCGACGACTGGGCCGACACCGCACTGCAGGTCTGGCCGGCGCTCAGCGATGCCGTCGTCGCCGGCACTACACGCTGACAGCGAGTCATGCCGGCACGAGCTGCACGACCGAGGCTCTTCGCCCCCGGGGTCAGTCGGTTCCGCCGCCGTCGTCGGAGATCACCGCAGCGGCAGCGATGTCCTCCCACGGCGGGCGGCAGGAGTACGGCGGGGTCCAGGGACCGCGCCCGCAGTACACCCACAGGTCGCTGGCTGCGTTCGCGCACGCCTGCATCGACGTGCGCACCGAGTCCGGCGTCCAGGCCAGGCGGCCCAGAACAGCCGTGGGCGCGAACAGCCCGGCCAAGGCGTTGAGCTGGAACGCGCAGTGCGAGTCGTCCTGCGTGTCCAGGTTGACGTTGATCGAGGCGTAGTTGCAGTTGGTCTCGCGCGACGCGACGTACACCGCCCATTGCTGGGTGGGCACGTCGGCGCCGTCGCGGGCGAACTGATAGGCGATCATGTTCGCTTCCGCGAGACCGCACGGGACACGGTTGCCGTAGTACGGGATGCCCAGTGCCGAGACGTTCCACTTCGTTTGATCCTGCTGCGGTGCCGGCCACGGCCCAGGCGGGGCGGTGTTGGGCGTGGGGCTTGCGATGATGGTCGCGCCCGTGCCGTTGGCGTTGCCCGACCAGATGCCCATCGCCGCCAACGTGCGCGGTCCGGCCCAGCCGTCCACCTGCAGCGGGGGCGTGTCGCGCTGGAACTGCTGCAACGCAGCCACGGTGGCCGGATCGGAGCGGCCCGTGCTGATGCCGTCGTAGAGTCCCAACTCGCGCAGGGTGTCCTGAACGCACACCACGCTCGCGCTGGCGTCGCCCGGACGGATCGTTGCGTCGGCCCGGCACGGCGCGGCGACGAAACCGGTGGCGACACCTGCGGCAGCCTTCGCCGACCAGATGCCGAGCGCGGCAAGGGTCTGCGGTCCGGCGCGGCCGTCGACGCGCAGCGGTGCGTTACTGGCCTGGAACCAGGAGACGGCATCCGCCGTGGTCTGGTCGAACACGCCCGTGATGGGTTGCGACGTCATGTGTAGCATGCCGAGCGCGAACTGCAGGCAGATCACGCTGGTGCCGGTGTCGCCGACGGTGAGCTCGGCGTCGACCGTGCAGACGCCGACCGAGGGCAGCCCGGCGGCCGCGGGCGTGGCCACCACCGCAACGGAGCCGAGGCACAGCAGTGCCCCGACCACCAGTGCCGCGAGCGCCCGCCCCCTGGTCACATCGTCAACTCGTCAGCTCAGCCGTTCGATGATCATGGCCATGCCCTGTCCGCCGCCGACGCACATCGTCTCCAGGCCGAACGTCTTGTCCGCCTCCTGGAGACCGTGGATCAGCGTGGTCATGATCCGAGCGCCCGTCATGCCGAACGGGTGACCGAGGGCGATGCCGCCGCCGTTCACGTTCAACTTGTCCATCGGGATGTTCAGGTGCCGGGCAGACGGAATCACCTGCGCGGCGAACGCCTCGTTGATCTCGACGAGATCGATGTCCTCGATGGTCATGCCAGCGCGCTTCAGGGTCTGGCGCACAGCATCGATCGGGCCGAGGCCCATGATCTCCGGGTTCAGACCGGACACACCGGAGGCGACGATGCGGGCCAGCGGGGTGAGGCCCAGTGCCTTGGCCTTCTCGGCGCTCATCACCAGCACGGCGGCCGCGCCGTCGTTGAGCGGGCAGGCGTTGCCGGCCGTGACCTGGCCGTCGGGGCGGAACACCGGCTTCAGCCCGGCGAGGGCCTCCAGTGTGGTGCCTGCCCGCGGGCCATCGTCCACCGACACGACCGTGCCGTCTGGCAGGGTGATGGGGGTGATCTCCTGCTCGAAAAAGCCGTTGGCGATGTTCGCACTGGCCAGGTCCTGGGACCGCTTGGCGAACTCGTCCATGTCCGTTCGGCTCACGTTTTCGAGCTGCACCACGTTCTCCGCAGTCTGCCCCATGGCGATGTACGCATCAGGCAGGCCCTCGCCGGGTGACCAGACGGGCGCACCGCCGGTGGAACGCTCGCGGGTCCGTGCTCCGGCGTCTTTGAACAGTGGATTCGGCGCAGTGTCGCTGGCGCCGGCCGAATAGCGGCTGACGGTCTCCACGCCGGCGGCAATGAAGCAATCGCCCTCGCCGGCGCGGATGGCGTGGGCGGCCATCCGGATGGTCTGCAGGCTGGACGAGCAGTAACGGTTCACGGTGACACCGGGAACGTTGTCGAGGCCGGCGAGGATCGCGGTCATCCGGCCGATGTTGAAGCCGGCTTCGCCGGCGGGCTGGCCGACGCCCATGATCAAGTCCTCGATGTCGCCGGCCTGCACCGCAGGCACCTTGGCCAGCAGCGCGCGCACGATCTGGGCGGACATGTCGTCGGGGCGGATCGTGGTGAGCGAGCCCTTGTTCGCCCGACCGATCGGACTGCGGGCTGTGGCGACGATGACGGCTTCAGACATGGGACCCCCCTGAGGTGTACGGACCGCGAAATCCTACTGATCGACCACGCGCAACTCACTACCCGCTCCCGTCGTCGGCGAGCGCGTCACGCGGCGGCGACACTCAACGCGTGTCCACCACCTGGAACGCCTCCGCGGCTCGCCCCTCGGGGAGGTCGAAGCGTTGCGCGGTGGCGGCCATCCAGCTGCGAACCACCTGCTCGGTGCGACCCGGGTCGACGTGCTGGGTCTGATGGCTGAGCAGGGCGCGCACCTTGCGGTCGACGTTGTCGGTGACATCCTCGACGTGAGCCACCGATGAATCGGCGCCACTGAAGGTCATCACCCACACCTCCGGCACTGCCCACGCCTCAAGACCTTCGGCCAGCAGCTCCGGATGGGCGAACGGATTGCGCGCGTCGGGATGCACGGCGGCAATGGCAGCCTGCCCGGTGGCGACATGATCCGGATGGCTGCCGTAGATGCGGCCGAGATCGAGATGCGGCGACTGGGTGATGACGAGCTGGGGTCGCACGATGCGGATGGCGCGCGACAGCGGTTCGAGCATGCGTTGCAGCGTAGGGGCCCACGTGGCCTCCACCGTTAGGGTGCGGCGCATGGATCTGCCCGCTGTTCCGCTCGGTTCCTTCGATCTCTCCGATCCCGACTTCTGGCAGCAGCCCCGCGACCACCGCGAGGGCGCCTTCAAGACGCTGCGAGACACGCCAGGCCTGCAATTCTTCAAGGAACGCGAGGTCGAAGGAGTGCCGTTTCCCGTCGGTCCCGGCTACTACGCGTTGACCCGGCACGAGGACGTGTGGGCCGCCAGCCGCAATGCCCAACTGTTCTGCAGCGGCAAGGGCAGCAACATCGGCGACATGCCCCAGGAGATGAACGAGTTCTTCGGGTCGATGATCAACATGGACGACCCGAAGCACTTCCGCCTGCGCAGCATCGTGTCCAAGGGTTTCACACCGAAGGAAATCGCCCGGGTCGAGGAGTACGTCAGGCAGAAGGCCGTCACGATCGTCGACGACCTGCTCGAGCGTCACCCCGACGGCCAGTGCGACTTCGTCGAGGCGGTTGCCGCTCCCCTGCCGTTGCAGATCATCTGCGAGATGATGGGCATCCCCGAATCGGACACCAAGCAGATCTTCAACTGGACCAACGTCATCCTCGGCGCCGGCGACCCCGACTACGGCGGCACGATCGAGGCGCTGATGACCACGGCGCTGTCGATGTTCCAGTACGCGCAGGCCCTGGGCGAGGACCGTCTCGCCCACCCGCGTGAGGACATGACCAGCGCGATGATGCACGCCGAAGTCGACGGCGACCGTCTCAGCGCGCAGGAGTTCGGAAGCTTCTTCATCCTGCTCGTGGTGGCCGGTAACGAGACCACCCGCAACGCCATCAGTCACGGCATGCGTGCCCTGACGATGTTCCCAGACCAGCGCGCGATCTGGTTCGATGACTTCGAGGTCCACACCAGAACGGCCGTCGACGAGATCGTCCGCTTCGCCACGCCGGTCATCCACTTCCGGCGCACGGCCACCCAGGACACCCAGCTGGGCGGCGTTTCACTGAAGGAAGGCGACAAGGTGGTGCTGTGGTACAACTCGGCCAACCGTGACGAGCGTGTCTTCGAGAACCCCTTCGCATTCGACGTGCGCCGTGGCCTCCAGCCCGCTCAGACCGGCTTCGGTGCCGGTGGCCCGCACTTCTGCCTCGGCGCCAACCTCGCCCGCAGAGAGATCAGCGTGATGTTCGACGAGATCCGCCGCCGCCTGCCCAACCTGCAGATCACCGGCGAGCCGGACTACCTCCAGAGCTTCTTCATCAACGGCATCAAGCGGCTGCCCTGCGCCTGGAAGTGATGCATCACTGCAGCGTGCCGCTGGCATAGTGCCGACGGCACAGCAGCTCGTAGCGGACCACATCACCGAACAGCGGCTGCTCGGCCTCGTCCAGGGTGTCGCCGACTACGACGGTCTCGCCCTCGTACACGACCCGGCCGTTCACCAGACGGGCATTGTGGGTGGCCCGCTGTCCGCACCAACACCGCGCCTCCACCTGGAGCGCAACTCGCTCGTCGGCGATTTCCAGCAGGCGCTTGGTGCCTTCGAAGAGCAACCCGCGGAAGTCGGTGATCAGGCCGAAGGCGTACACGTCGACGCCGAGCTCGTCGACGACGCGGGCGAGCTGGTCGCACTGCTCCACGGAGTAGAACTGAGTCTCGTCACATACCATGAACGAGAGCGGCGCGTACCTGCCGGCCAGCTCGAACAGATCGAGTGTGGGAACCACCTCCACCGCCGGCGCAGACACGCCGAGCCGGCTGGTGATCTGTGACCCGTCGCGATCGAGCTTGGTGAGCAGCAGGCCCTTCAGCTGGCGTGAGCTGAGGTTGTGATGGATCTGCAGGGCCAGGGTGCTCTTGCCCGAACCCATCGTGCCGAAACTGAACCGAAGCGTCGCCATGCGCCCAGCACGGTAGCCGAGGCCCGCCTGCCCGCCGTGTCCGATCAGCCGTGTCCGCTCAGCCGCGTCCGGCAGCGGCCGCAGCATCCTCGGCCGCACGCAGCTGCTCGTCGACGATGGCCAGGCCGCCGTCCCAGAACGCTGGATCGGCGAGATCGCAGTCGACGATGCGGCCGAGGTCCTCTGGGCTCATCGAACCGCCCGCCCGCAACAGATCGAGGTAGCGGGGGACGAACTCCTCACCGACCTCCTCGTAGCGCTTGTACACGCTCAGCGCGAGCAGTTGCCCGTAGGCGTAGGCATACACATAACCGGGCGTGTGCATGAAGTGCGGGACGTAGCTCCACCACGTGCGGTAGCCCTCGGTGATCTCCACCGACGGGCCGAGCATCGCGGTCTGCGACTGTTCCCACAGCTCGTTGAACCGTTCCACGGCCAGCTCGCCCTCGGTGCGGCGGGCGGTGTGCACCGCATCCTCGAAGCGGTTCATCGCGATCTGACGGAAGACGGTGGCGATGGAGTCCTCGAGCGTCGACGCGAGCAACGCGAGGCGCTCGTTCGGGTCGGTGAGGGTGCTCAGCAAACGCTTGCTGGTCACGGTCTCTCCGAACACCGAGGCCGTCTCGGCGAGCGTGAGCGGCGTGTTCATCTGGAACACGCCCTGCTCGCGAGCGAGGTAGCCGTGCACGCCGTGGCCGAGCTCGTGCGCGAGCGTGGCCACATCGCGGGTCTTGCCGGTCCAGTTCAGCAGCACGTACGGATGGTGGGACGGCACGGTGTAGGCGCAGAACGCGCCGCCGCGCTTGCCAGCGCTGGCCGGGGCATCGATCCAGTCCTCGCGCAGGAACCGTTGCACCACGCCGGCGAGCTCGCCGCTGAACGACGAGTACGCATCCGTCACGACCTCGGTGGCCACCGACCACGGGACCTGCGTCTCGGCCGTGGCCACAGACGCCATCCGATCATAATCTGCGATGCGGTCGACGCCGAGGATCTGCGCTTTCAGCGTGTACCAGC
>JAYTSB010000084.1:0-3446 GCA_043745825.1 Actinomycetota bacterium
TTCTCGGGACGCTGGTCCACCCACTTCAGGCAGGCGACCGTGATCATGTCCGCTTGAACACGACGCCGAAACCGCCCTCCGGGTAGTTCCACGTGATGGCACCCTCGCGGTTGCAGACCATGTAGCAGGTGCCGCATTCGAAGCACTGCTCGTAGTTGAACAGGATGCCGCCGTCACTGGTGGGTACGAACAACCGCGCCGGGCACGCCGTGATGCAGTCGCGGGTGCTGCAGTCGGTGCACACCTGTGCGTCCACGACGATGTGGGCGAGGTGATGCACGTTGAACGTGGCCGCGCCGATGCGGTCCTCGAACGCCACTTCGGGCCACGTCGGATCTGCGGCGATGTCCCTCATCCGAAGCTCCTCAGGCCGGCCCAACCGTCGCGAGCGAGATCGCTGCGGCGGATGCCGACGCGCTTGCGTTCTTGGGCGAGGATCCGGCGCAGTCCGGGCTTGGGCTCGGGGTTGTCGACGCGGAACATTCGCTCCGCCACCGACGTCGCCAGCTCCGGGTAGAGGTGCTGGACACGATCGGAGAGCACGAGCGCAGGAGCGCGGCGGAGCTTGCGATGGTCCTTGAGCACGAACGTGTCCTCCAACCGCTTGCGGTAGCCGGCCAGCCCGGCGACGGTGGTGTCGCCGGTGCGCAGCGCTTCCACCACGGCCTCGGCCGCGTACATCCCACTGGCCATCGCGAAGTTCACGCCCTCCAGCCAGATGCCGGCGGCCAGGCACAGCGCCGCCGCGTCGCCGGCAATCAACAACCCGTTACCGGTGAGCGTGGGCAGCATCGACAGGCCGGCTTCGGGGATCAGGTGGGCGGAGTACTCCTTCAGCTCACCGCCCTCCACGAGCGGGGCGATCGCCGGATGGCGCTTCATGGTCGCGAGCAGTTCCTCGGGACGCTTGCTCTGCGCGGCGAGCTTGGGCAGCTTCAGGACCAGACCGACCGCGATCGTGTCCAGGTTCGTGTACAGGAAGCCGCCGCCGTTGACGTCGCCCGAGCAGCCGACGATCTCGATGTCCACGCCGTCGGTGCCGCGTACGCCGAAGCGCTCGTCGATGGTCTCCTTCGGCAGAGCGAGCGTCTCTTTCACGCCGAGGGTGTAGTTCGCCGCATCGAACGTGCCGTAGAGGCCCTCCTGCTTGGCCAGGAAGCTGTTCACGCCGTCGCAGGCGATGACGACCGGCGCACTGAGTTCGCCGTCGGGTCGGTCGGTGCGCACCCCGCACACGTTGCCTGCAGCGTCGTGGAGCAGACCGGTGACCGTGGTGCTGCAGATCAATTCGGCCCCGGCGGCCACAGCGTGGTCGGCGAGCCATGAGTCGAAGTCCGGACGGTAGGCGGTGGCGCCGTTGTACGGCGGCTCGCCCCACGCCTCGCTGCGGAAGTCGATCGTGAGCGCCTTCGTGTCGGTCATGATCATCGTCTGGCGCCGGGTGACCCAGCGTTGCACGGGCGCTTCGAGCCACCACTGCGGGATCAGCTGATCGAGGATCCGCGGGTACACCACGCCGCCGTACATGTTCTTGCTGCCGGGGAACGGACCCCGCTCCAGCAGCACGACACGCTTGCCCGCCCGGGCCAGCACGATGGCCGCGCACGAGCCGGCCGGGCCGGCGCCGACGACGATGACGTCGACATGTGGTTCGGGGACGTCAGGCATGTGCGGTCCGTTCCAAAAGGGCGGCCACCACGGCGCTCGCGTCGCTGACGACGGCCAGGTCGGCGAGCTGCATCATCGGGCAATGGGGGTCGGTGTTGACGCTGATGATGTGCTCGGGCTGGCCGAGACCGCTGGTGTGCTGCACGGCGCCGCTGATGCCAAAGGCGATGTACAGCTGTGGGTCCACCACCACCCCGGTGGTGCCGATCTGGCGCTCGTGGCCCACCCAGCCGCGGTCGGTGATGACGCGGGTGGCGCCCATCGATGCCTCGAGACGTGTGGACAGCTCGGCGAGCTGGCCAAAGGCCTCAGCGGTGTGCAGCCCGGCGCCGCCGCCGAGAATGCGTGCTGATTCGGCGAGATCCATCGTGGCTGCGTCGGGTTCGAGCACCGCCACCACGTGTGCATCGGCGTGATTCGATCCAGCGACGTACTCGACGACGTTGATGGTCGGCGCTGCCGTCGCGGCGACATCGACGCCGCGCACGCCGGGCTGCAATGTGGCCACGAAGCTCCCCGCGGGATGGACGTCGACGATGGTGAGCCCGCCGTGCCGAGCCAGCTGGATCATCGATGTGGACACGGCAATGGCGCCGGCGAATAGCTCGCAGCGCAACGCGGCGGCGAGTCGCGGCGCGAGGTCTCGCCCGTCGGGCGAGGCCGGCAGGACGATGGCGACCCCGTCCGTCGCGGCACCGAGGTGCTGGGCCAGGAATGCAGACCACGCTGCTGGTGCGAATCCGCCGGCTTCCACCACCGTCACGTCGTTGGCCGTCCCGCGCAGCACGGCCGCGGCGTGAGCCGCGTCGCTCCCGATGACCAGGGCGCGACCGCCGCATTCGGCAACCGCTTCGAGGCCGCCGGCCGGAAGCGCGCCATCTCGAACGGGAAGCACGGCAAGCATCATCTGCAGGATAGGAGTTGGCGGGGCGGCTGGCACACTGGTGCGATGTCTGACTCGCCTCGTCTTCCGCTGTCCGGGCTTCTGGTGGCCGACTTCTCCCGGGTGCTGGCCGGGCCGTATGCGGCGATGACGCTCGGTGACCTCGGCGCCGATGTGATCAAGGTGGAGCGGCCCGGAACCGGTGACGACACACGCACGTGGGGTCCGCCCTGGGTGGACGGCGTGGCCACGTACTACACGGCCCTGAACCGCAACAAGCGCAGCATCACCCTGGACTTCTCCGACCCGAGCGACGTGCGGTTGGCCGTCGAGCTGGCCCGGCGCGCCGATGTGCTGATCGAGAACTTCCGCCCGGGCACGCTCGATCGCTTCGGGCTCGGCTTCGCGCAGCTGCAGGTCGACAACCCTCGCCTGGTGTACTGCTCGATCACCGGATTCGGGGCGGCTACCGAGCAAGCGGCGGAGCTGTCCGGGTACGACCTGCTGGTGCAGGCCATGAGCGGCCTGATGAGCATCACGGGTCAGCCGGACGGTCAGCCGACCAAGGTGGGGGTCGCAGTCGTGGACCACATCTGTGCATTGCAGGCCACGGTCGGCGTGCTTGCTGCGCTGGAGTCCCGTCATCACACCGGGGTGGGCCAACGTGTGGAGGTGTCGCTGATGGGCAGCGCGCTGGCCGCGCTCATCAACCAGGGTTCGGCCCACGTCGGCGCCGGTGTGATCCCGACGCGCATGGGCAACCGGCACCCGTCCGTTGTGCCGTACCAGACGTTCCAGGCGTCCGACGGATGGTTCGTGATGGCATGTGGCAATGACAACCAGTTCGCCCGCGTTGCCGCCGTCCTGGGGTGCCCAGAGCTGGCGGTCGACCTTG
>JAYTSB010000085.1:0-2640 GCA_043745825.1 Actinomycetota bacterium
ATCCAGCAGCGCGGCGTCGAAGCCGTGTTGTTCAAGCATCACGAGCGTCGGGTCGCGCAGCGGATATGCGGGGACCGCCCGACCATCAACGCCGGGGGCGAAGACCTCGTTCGAGACGATGCGCGTGCCGTCGGCATCCACCACCTCGCGGACACTCACCACGCGACGCACTCCATCGATCAGATCGATGTGCACGACGAGGTGCAGCGCAGTGGCGAGCAGAAGGTTGACGGTTTCCACCGGCAGGCCGGTCTCGGCCATGGACACATACGCGGCCAGCTTGGGGAACACAGTGCGCGTGCTGTCCGCGTGCATCGTGCACATCGAGCCGTTGTTGCCCTGACTCATCGCCAGCACCATGGGGAACGCCTCGCCGCCGCGCACCTCACCGATGATCACCCTGTCGGGATCCATACGCAGCGCCATCTTGGTGAGATCCAGCATCGTCACCGCGCCTCGCCCTTCGATGTTGGCCGGGCGGCTCTGCAACATGTCGTAGTCCGGGTGCTGCTCCTCGAACCGGTCGAGGCCAAGCTCGTAGGCGTCCTCGATCGTGATGATCCGGTCGAACGCCGGCACCTCGTTGAGGAGGGCGCGCAGCATCGTTGTCTTGCCTGTCCCTGTGCCCCCGCAGATCACGATGTTGCGTTTGGCTCGCACCGCTGCGGTGAGGAACTCGCGCAGGCAGAAGTCGATCAGACCCCGGTTCTCCAGTTCGTTCAGCGAACTGAGCTCGAAACGATGCTTGCGAATGACGACGCTCGGTCGGGCAGACACCGCCATCGTGGCGAACAGACGGCTGCCGTCTTGGAGTTGAACGTTCACCTCTGGTGCTGCCGCGTCGAACCGCTGCTCCGTTCGCCCCATTCGGGCCGCGACGAGGCGGACGAGCTCGATCAGCTCGTCATCGCTGTCGACCACCGGAGGCATCGGCAGGCGACTTCCATCGGCCAGCTTCACGCACGTCGAGGCGGATCCGCGGATGTGGATGTCGGTGATTTCCGGGTCGTCGAGCAGCGGTTGGATCCGACCCAGGCCGAGCACCGTCGCGAGCACCGCCTCGATCAACCGCGCCTCCTGTGACTCGTCGAGCAGATCGAACCCCTGCGCCAGATGCTCGGCGGCGATGACGTCGAGGTGGCGCACGACCACGTTGCGGGCCAGTTCGCGTTCGTCGCCGAGATCCAGCGGCGATCGGCCGTTGGTGGACCGGTGAATACGCTCCTCGGCGAGGGTCTCGCTGACGAGACGGGCCAATCGCCGCACTGCGGCCACCGGGACAGCGTCGACGACCTGCGAGCTCACGCCATCACCTGCGCGACCGACTGTGGACCGTGATCGATCTCGCCGGGCGTGGCGTCGCACGGCGCGCCGGCCTCCGGGCCGCAGCCCGCGCCGGCACCGACACCGACACCGAGACCGGCGTCGGCGAGCAGTTCGAGCAGACGGCGCTGGCGGCGCCGGGCGGAACGGCGGCCGGTTGATCGTTGCACGGTCCCCCACACCCGCTGCCCAGTGGCCCGCTCGATCTCGGCGCGCGGATACGGGGAGTCGTCGACGAGCACGATTGCGACATCGCCGAGACCGGCCAGCAATTGGCGGCGGTGGTGGATTGCCACCACGGACTCGGCCGAGTTGGCTGACAGCAACAGGGTGGTGTCTGCGAGGACAGCGAAGCCGAGCGCCGGCGATCCAGGACGGAGCCGACCGAGATCGATGACGACGTCGCCGGCCATGCTCTGCAACGCCGAGCCGACGTGATGGACAGCGGCGCGCAGCGCAGCTTGCACCTGCTCGGCCGCCGGATGCGCGACGATGACGGCGAGCCCGGCGTCTGCCGGCTGCGCGAACCGCCACAGATCGTCGGTGGCGATCCCGGTTCTGGCCGCGCCGGCGAGCTCGGTGAGTCCGGGACGCACAGCCAGATCGAGGCGTGCGGCCAGGCATCCCCCGTCGGGGTCGGCCTCGATCAACAGCGTCTCGGTACCGGCCAGACGGGCGAGGTCGAGGGCGAGTGTTGTGGCTCCGGGCGAACCGTGCAGGCTGCCGACGGCGACGACCGTCATGTCATGCCCCCTGCACCCGCAGCAGCCGCACGTGCTCGGCCGCCGCGACGGCGGTGCCGATCTCGATGGGTCCGCGCACGGTGACGACCGTGGTCCGCCCGTCGGCGGCCGGGTCGACCGCCCACACTGCAGCGACACCGTCGATCAACGACGCCGTGACCGCACCGCCGGCTCCCGTGGTGGTCGTGACGATGATGCGGACCTGGTCGCCGGCGGCCAGATCGGGCGGAAACTGGCCGGGCTCAAGCGCCACGCTGGACAGCGCCTCGTCGATGTCGAGCGGCGCTGCATCGGTCACGAGCGTCGGTGTCAGCGGCACCGCGGTCTCGATGTCGACGGTCGCCACCTTGCCGAGCAGCAGTCGTACATCGGCGCCGGAGATCATCGACCCGGTCTCGCCGGCGACCTGCGCACCGCGCAGATCCTCGACACCGATCACGCTGCCGCGAGTGATGTGCCGGCGGGCCACCACCACCGTGGTGGTGCGGTTCGTGGCTTGCTGCCAGGCAACGGCGCCGAACGCGCAGCCCGCCACCAGCAGCACGCCGAGTACGACCTCGGGCAGACGCACCGA
>JAYTSB010000086.1:0-3406 GCA_043745825.1 Actinomycetota bacterium
GCGTAGCCGGCTCGGGTGTCTGGGTCGAGCGGTGCGTATCGGCGGCCGACGATGTCGGTCAGCTCGCCGAGCGCCATGGCATCGATGGGTGGAGCCACCTCAGTCGGCACCGGGGACGACTCGCTCCAAGCGTTCGGCTTCGTCGCGGTGGGCGAGGTACCAGGCGAGGGTACGGCGCAGGCCTTCGTCGAACTGCATCCGGGCGCGCCAACCGAGCACCTGCTCGGCACGCTCCACGGAGACCCGCCGGCGTGGCTGGCCGTCGGGCTTGGTGGGGTCCCACGCCAGCTCGCCCGTGAAGCCGACGAGCTCGGCGATGGTCTCCACGGTTTCCCGGATGGTCACCTCGCGGTCGTTGCCGATGTTGATCGGGTCCGTGCCGATGTGATGCTCGGCCGCCAGCACGATGGCCTCGGCTGCGTCGTCCACGTACAGGTACTCGCGGCTGGCCCGGCCGGTGCCCCAGACGTCGATCTTGCCGGCGCCGGACTCCTTGGCCTCCACGCACTTCTTCATCAGCGCGGGGATCACATGCGACACCGAGGGGTGGAACTTGTCGCCCGGGCCGTACAAGTTCGTGGGGATCAGATAGGCGAACTGCTGGCCGTACTGGACAGCGTTGACCTGGGCGTGCACGAGGTGGGCCTTCTTGGCGATTCCATACGGCGCATTGGTCTCCTCCGGGTAGCCGTCCCACAGGCTGGCCTCGTGGAAGGGCACCGGCGTGAACTTGGGATACGAGCACACCGTGCCCACGAGCGTGGTCTTCTCCACCGTCGGGTTGGTGCGCGCGGCCTCGATCACGTACGTGCCCATCAACAGGTTGTCGAGGTACAGCGGCGCAGGCGCAACCTGGTTGTAGCCGATGCCACCGACGCGAGCGGCGAGGTGGACGATGTGGTGCGGTCCGACGTCGGCGACGAGGCGCTCGGCCACGCCGGGGACCGTGAGGTTGTGATCGGCACTGCGTGGTGCGACCACCGTGGCGCCGGCGGATTGCAATCGCGCGACCACGACTCGGCCGAGGAACCCGGATCCGCCGGTGACGAGAACCGTCTTTCCGCTCCAACTTGTGCTCATGCGCAAGGATGCTATGCGTGCAGCGGGCATGATGGTGCTCGTGCAGGTGGCCTACACATTGGAGCAGTGTTGGCATCGCGTGCCCGGCGGCACTGCGGTTGCTGCGCTCCGAACAGCAGAGGCGATGCTGGAGATCGATGACGTCGAGCTCATCGGCGTGGCCGGCCGGCACAGCAGACCACCGGCGCCCGAATGGCGGCCTCCGATTGCGTGGAGGCAGCTGCCGATCTCCGGACCGTACCTGTATGAAGCGTGGCTCCACCTCGGCTGGCCTCGCCCGGAGACCGTGGCTGGTTCGGTCGACATCGTCCACGCCACCACCCTGATCCCGTGCCCCACGCGCAAGCCGCTGGTGGTGACGCTGCACGATCTGGCGTTCCTGCACAGCCCGGAGACGTTCACCAAGCGCGGCATTCGCGTGTTCAACCGCAGCCTCGCGCTCATCAAACGCCATGCCGACCTCGTGCTGTGCTGCTCGCAGGTCACCCTCGACGACTGCCTCGCAGCCGGTATCGCATCAGACCGCCTGCGCCACGTGCCCCTCGGCGTCGAGGACGAGTACGCCGCGCCCGCAGACGTCGATCGTGTGCGCATCCGTTACTCGTTGCCGGAGCGCTACCTGCTGTTCGTCGGCACCGTGGAGCCGCGCAAGAACCTGCGCCGGCTGGCCGAGGCCGTGGCGATGCTGGAGGAACCGTTGCCCCTCGTGGTGGCCGGTGCCGACGGTTGGGGCGATGCCGGCGCAGACGTGGTGGGCGACGTCCGGTTCGTGGGATTCGTGCCGAACAACGATCTCTGGGCGCTGTACGCCGGTGCTCACGTGTTCTGCTACCCGAGCATGCGCGAGGGCTTCGGCCTGCCGGTGCTGGAGGCGATGACGCAGGGCACTCCGGTGGTCACCAGCGTCGCAACCGCCACGGAGGAAGCCGCCGATGGTGCTGCTGTGCTGGTGGATCCGCTCGACGTCGCGGACATCGCCCGAGGGATCACCGAGGCGATCGGCCGCCGTGCCGAGCTGGCCACGAAGGGTCGCCATCGCGCTGCCCAGGCAACCTGGCTGGGCACCGCCGAGTCCACCGTGGCCGCCTACCGGGAGCTTGTGTAGCTTGCGTCCGAAACCGGCCGCCCTGGACGTTGCGGTCAACCTGTTGTGGTGCGTGCCGGGCCAGGTGGGCGGCAGCGAGGACTACCTGATGCGCCAACTGCTGGGCCTGGCCGACATCGGGTCGCCGGTGCGCCCCACGGTGTACGCGCCGCGCGGCTTTGCCGGCGCCCATCCCGAGCTCGATGCCGTGGCAGATGTCGTCGAGGCGCCGACCACCGGCGATAGCCGGGTGCGCCGCATCGTGGCCGAGTCGACGTGGCTGTACGAGCGCACCGCCGACCACGGCCTGGTTCACCACGGGGGCGGCACCATCCCGGTGCGCGCCCATCGCCGCAACGTACTGACCATCCACGATCTGCAGTACCTGACCTACCCCCGCTACTTCAGCATGGTGAAGCGCTGGTACCTGCAGCACACCATGCCGCGCTCGGCCGAACGGGCGACCGTCATCACCGTGCCAACCGAGTTCGTCCGCAAGACCGTCATCGAGGCGTACGACATCGAGCCGGAGGCCGTGGTGGTGGTGCCGCACGGCATGGAGCCCACGCTCGGAGCCGCCGCCACGGACGAGGCGACACTGCGCGGCAGGTACGCGTTGGGCGAGGGGCCCGTGCTGGTGTTGCCGGCGATGACCCATCCACACAAGGGTCACCGGTTCGTCCTGGAGGTTTTGGCAGCGCACTGGACCGATCCAACGCTGCGCCTGGTGCTGGCCGGCGGACAGGGCGCAGCCGAGAACGACGTGATGGCCGCCGTCCATGAGCGCGGTCTACAGGACCGGGTGGTGCGCACCGGGCGGGTGTCGGCAAACGATCGCGACGGGTTGCTGCGGATGGCCGCAGCGATGGTGTTCCCCAGCGAGTACGAGGGCTTCGGTGCACCGATCATCGAAGCGATGATGGTGGGTGCACCCGTGATCTGCAGCGACCAGGCATGCCTTCCCGAGGTGGCTGGCACCGCGGCCATCGTGCTGCCGTTGGAGGTCGATGCCTGGGCCGGCGCGCTGGACGCGGCCGTATCGCGTCGCGCCGAACTGGTCACCGCCGGCCACGAGCGGGCGATGATGTTCACCGCCGCGCACTCAGCAGCGGCACTGGTGTCCGCCTACCGTCTGGCCCTGCGATGAGCGGATCCGGGCCCGCCCGGCCATTGCGGCTGGTTGTTCTGTGTCCCCACTTCGAGCCGGACACCGCCCCCACCGGGGCGGTGATGACGCGCATC
>JAYTSB010000087.1:0-3679 GCA_043745825.1 Actinomycetota bacterium
GGCGGGACGAAGGTTCCGCAGTGCTGGGTCGTCATCGTGCCGCGGGGCGCACCCGCCGACGAGAATGCCGGAACGCCATTCGCCGCCTCAGCTGATCAGGAAGGCGTCGTCACATCGCCGTTGTCCCCGGCGGCCTGGCAGAATCGTATTGCGATCCCGCTCGGATTCAAGCCATTGGACTCGCCGTGCTCACTGGCCGCCGACAACCGGCGCATCGCCGGCTCCGAGATCGTGCTGACCGCAGTGTCCAGCTGGCAGCCGGCGCTCTGCCTCAGCGGGGCTCCGCTGCCGTACTCGTACGCCCAGATCGGAGACACGGCAGCGCGTCAGCAACTCGCCTCGTCAGCGTCCGGTGGACCGGGCATGGTCGTGGTGTCCAAACCACTGCCAGCCGCCAGCGCGGATGCGGCCAGTCCTGCCGTGTATGCGCCACTCAGCGTGTCAGGCGTGGTGATCGGTTTCAACATCGAGCGCAACCCGAAGTTGACTGCGTCCGCCGCGGAGACGGCGCTGCTGGGTATCCGGGTCGCTGAACTCAACCTGACCCCTCGGCTCGTTGCCAAGTTGCTCACCCAGTCCTATCGAGGCCAGATCACCGTTGGTGACCAGGACCCTGGGTATGGGTGGGCCAAGGACAATCCGCTCCACATCGGTCTCGATCCCGACTTCTTGCAGTTCAACCACGAGTTCCGCCAGCTCTTCCAGCTCGCCGACCGATTGTTCAGCGGCCTGCAACTGCCATCGGGCAACTCCGACGCGATCGAGCAGGTCTGGAACTGGGTGCTGTCCGATCCCGAGGCACGCGCCTGGATGAACGGCGCGCCGGATCCGTGGGGCATGCAGGTCAACCGGGTCTATGCGACCACAGCCTCCGTGAACTCAACGGGGTTTGCGTTCGGCAGCCCGTTGCCAACCTCGTTCCCCAAGGCGGACCCGTTCTGCTATCAGGCGCCGGCCCGCGGGACGAACAACAGCCTGGTTCCGCCGCCACTCTGCGGCACCGATTGGATGCCGTACAACCGCGGCTTCGCGGACAGCGCCCGCATCGTGCGCATCGCCAACGATCGCGCCAGGATCGTCAACAACTCGTTCGCCGTGTCGTCGAGCGATGTGTGGAAGGCCACCCAGCCGCAAGGTCTGAGCCAGCGGACGATCATGTCCATCACCGACACACCCTCGGCTGCGCTCTTCGGGGTGCAGATGGCGCACCTCAGTCGCGCCGGTGACAACGGCACCACCCGCGAGTTCATCGCTCCAGACGCGGTGGGACTCATCGCCGGCACCGTAGCGATGACACCGAGCACTGACGCACCGGCCGTGTTGACCGTGGATCCGTTGGTCACAGCCCCCGGCGCGTATCCGCTGACCACTGTTGCCTATGCAGCGCTGAAGCCGCTGTCGCTCGATGTCGCGACGCGGAACCAGTACGCAACATTTCTCGACTATGCCGCGGGGCCCGGCCAGATACCCGGGGACGCCCTGGGACTCCTGCCCAAGGGCTACGTGCCGCTGCCGGATGCACTCCACGAACAGACCGTGGAAGCGGCGAATCTCGTGCGCACGATGACGTCGCCGTCGGCACCGACGGCACCGACGGCACCGGCGCCGGAGTCGACCGCGCCGGAGCCGTCGACGACCACCGTCGTCAGCTCGCTGCCACCGGCCACCACCACCACCGCATCATCATCTGCTGCCACACCCACGACCTCGTACCGCTTCCCCAGTTCGTCCGGTTCGTCCGGTTCGTCCGGTTCGTCCGGTTCGTCCGGTTCGTCCGGAGGTCGTTCGGCCCCAGTGCCGACTGTACCCATTTTGCCTGCGTTGGTCCCCGACACCATCGCCGCCGGCACTGCGGCTGAGGTTCCTGCAGCGGCCGCCGAGACAGAGACGTCGACGGCGGCGCCTGCAGCAGAGGTCGACATGCCGACGTCTACGACGCCCTCGGTGATCACACCGGTGGTCGATCTGGCGCGCAGCCGTTACGCGGTGCCTGGATTCGGCGCGTTGGCAATCGCCTCGGCGCTCGGTGCCTTGGAGATCACCAAGCGTCCGCGGCGACGGGTCGCCGGAGAGCTCGGGCAGGCCTGAGATGACCACCACCACACGAGCAGGGGTGCGGCGCCGATGGCGTCGCAGTGTTGCGTCCTGCCTTTTGGCCCTCGGTGTGGGAATGCTCGCCGAGGCTGCTGCCGGTGCGGCAGGAAGCGATGTGGGTCCGCCGGTTCGGGCCGGTGATGCGGTGATCGTCAGCGCCGAGAACCACTCCCGGGTCGTGACCGGCGGCGCCAGCGCCGACTCCTTCAGCCTGCGACTGCCCAACGGCGCCGTCTGCCCGGGCGACACGATGACCGACGACTGGCGCTTGCAGAGTTACGTCATCCCGGTGGCGGACGACCCGGGATTGCTCTCCTACGGTGACATCGGCCCGACGGGCACGACGCAGTATGCGCTGTACCAGGTCGACACACGCCCGTTTGCGAACGCGTTCATCCCCCCCAAGACCAATGCGAGCGATCCCGCCTTGGTCGGCGCGTTCCCCCCGTTCAGCTTCGCCGTGTTCCCGCCCGGCACGCTGCCTGACGGCCGATATCGCATCGGCGTGGCGTGCACATATTTTCGCCAGACCGCCATGTTCTGGGACGCCGAGATCGTCGTCACCAACACGGCGACCGACGAACCAGCACAGTTCACCTGGAGCGTCGCGGACGCCCCAACCAGCAGCGGACCCACCGACTCCTCGTCTCGCACGCTTGTCGTCGCGATCGCGGCTGGTGCCGTAGGTCTCGTTGCCGTGGGCATCCACCTCTCCCGACGCCGGTCACATCGACCGGTCACCTTCGCCAAGGAGCACTCATGATCAAGGCCCTGTCCCCCAAACGTGGGCTTGCCGGCAACGCTGTTCGCCATGCCGCCCGGCTCGGCGTGGCCGTTTCGGCAACCATGGTGGTTGTCAGTTCCTGGGGTGCGCTCAGCGCGGGTGCACTGCCCGCCGGGACCGCCGCAACGCCCGGCATGACGGCCCCGGCGTCGGGCACCAGCAGCACGACGTTCGCACTGGGTCTGACCGCACCGAACAACGTGTGCCCCGGTGACACCGCAACGGGCAACTACCGCTGGACGACGTACATGGTGCCGTCCACCGTGGATCCGGCCGCGCTGACATACAACTCCAACGGCCCCGTGAAGCCGACCGGCGTCAACTTCGCCCAGCCGCTCTTCAGCAGTACGCAGTCGCCGCAGGTCAACAAGGCGACTGGTATCTCCGACGGCCTCATCACCCCAATTCCCTCGTTCAGCTTCAGCGTGTTCGAGGCGGTCCCTGGCAGCGTGCCGACCGGCAACTACCGGATCGGATTCGCGTGCACGTTGTTGGGTGAGACCGTGCGGTTCTGGGTCACCGAGATCAGCGTCGTCGCCGCACAGTCGTCGTTCACGTGGACCACCGTGGCTCCCGACCCGAATGCATCCTCCACGACGACCACAGCGGTTCCCACGACCACCACCACCGGAAGCAGTTCCACCACCACGACGGTCAAGTCCACCAGCACCACCGCAGCCGCGACCACCTCGACGTCGGCGGCCAGTACTAGCACGACCACTGCGGGCACCACGACCACCTCGGTCGGCACCTCGACGACCGCAGTGAACGTGTCTGCCACGGGGACGACGACGTACCTGT
>JAYTSB010000088.1:0-3067 GCA_043745825.1 Actinomycetota bacterium
GATGGTCTGCCCGCTGCCCGCCCACACGTTGTCACCAGCCCGTTCGAGAACCGCATCGAGGCCGGCCGACGCAGCGCGGAGGTCCTCCACGAGCGCGGATGCGGAACGACCGGCGCCGGTGGCGATGTCTGCCTCGCGCGTCGTCGCGCCACCTGGATACATCTCGGCCACCTCGCCGAGTTCGCCGGCTGCGATCATGCGCGCTAGGCCGTCGGCGTTGCGGGCCAGATGAGTGAGCACATGACCCACCGTCCAATCCGGCAAGAGCGACGGCGACGCAGCAACCTCGTCGGTGAGACCGACCAACCCGGCGAGCAGGTGGCTGTGCGAGTCGGCGCAGGCGGCAACGGCTGCCCGGGACGGATCGGAATTCACGAGTCGTCACAGTACCCGCCGAAAAACGTGGCAACCTGACGGAATGCAACTCGCAATGATCGGCCTCGGACGAATGGGCGCCAACATGGTGCGCCGCCTGCAGAAGGACGGCCACGACTGCGTGGTCTACGACGTGAGCGCACACGCCGTGACCGGACTCGTCGGCGAGGGGTTCGCGGGTGCCTCGTCACTGGAGGATCTGGTGGCCAGGATGCCTGCGCCGCGCCATCTCTGGATCATGGTGCCGGCGGCGTTCGTGGCGAGCACGGTGGCCAAGCTGGCCAAGCTGCTCGAGCCCGGTGACACCATCATCGATGGCGGCAACAGTTGGTACCGCGATGACCTCGATGCGTCCGCGCCGCTCGCCGCGAAGGGCATCCACTACCTCGACGTCGGCACGAGCGGGGGCGTGTTCGGGCTGGAGCGGGGCTACTGCCTGATGATCGGCGGCAACAGCGATGCCGTCGCCCAGATGTCGCCCATCTTCGACACCCTGGCGCCTGGCATCGGGGCTGCCGAGCGCACTCCCGGATTGTCCGGCGAGCCGTCCACGGCCGAGCGCGGCTGGCTGCACTGCGGACCCAGCGGCGCCGGTCACTTCGTCAAGATGGTGCACAACGGCATCGAGTACGGGCTGATGGCCAGCTACGCCGAAGGACTCAACATCCTCGCCCATGCCAACATCGGCGCGGAGGACCACGCCAAGGACGCCGAGACAGCGCCGCTGACCCATCCCGAGTACTACCGCTACGACCTCGACTTGGCGGCCATCACCGAAGTCTGGCGCCGTGGCAGCGTGGTGGCGAGCTGGCTGCTCGATCTCACCGCTGCGGCGATGCACGACGACCCGCGCCTCGACGCGTTCGAGGGGCAGGTCAGCGACAGCGGGGAGGGCCGTTGGACGATCCATGCGGCCATCGACGAGGGCGTGCCCGCCCCGGTGCTGTCCGCGGCGCTCTACCAACGGTTCAGCTCGCGTGGTCACGCCGGCATCGCCGACAAAGTGCTGTCCGCGATGCGCTCGCAGTTCGGCGGCCACGCCGAGAAGTCGGCCGGGGAAACCGTCGACGGGCGCGTCAAGACGGTCACCGTGATGCCGACGGAAGTGCGCCCCAGCGAGGTCGCCGGGTGAGCGCCACCCAGCCCGCCGCCGACGTGCTCGTGCTGTTCGGCGCGACAGGAGATCTCAGCAAGAAGAAGCTGATGCCCGCGCTGTACGAACTCGAGAAGCACGGCCGGCTCAACGTGCCGGTCATCGGTGTGGCGCGCAGCGACTGGACCGATGCCGCCTTCCGCCAGCATGCCCGTGAGTCCATCCTCGCAGTGAAACCCGACGCGGACCCGGCCATCATCGAGGCAGTCTGCAAGCGGCTCGATCTGGTGCAGGGTGACTACGCCGACACCAAGACGTGGGCCACCCTCGCGCACAAGCTGGACAAGCACGGTTCGCAGCAGGCCGTGTTCTACATGGCGATCCCGCCCAGCATCTTCCCGCAGGTCGCCGAGTCGTTGGCGTCGGTGGGCCTCAATGATCGCGGTCGCATCGTGGTGGAGAAGCCATTCGGGCGCGACCTCGCGTCAGCCCGCGAGCTGAACACGACGTTGCACAAGGTGTTCCCGGAGGAGCGCATCTTCCGCATCGATCACTACCTCGGCAAGGAGTCCGTGGAGGACCTCCTCGTCTTCCGGTTCTCGAACACGCTGCTGGAGCCGATCTGGAACCGCAACTACGTCCGCAGCGTGCAGATCACGATGAGCGAGAGCATCGGCATCGAGGGCCGCGGCAGCTTCTACGACGGTGTCGGCGCGATCCGAGACGTCGTCCAGAACCACCTGCTGCAAGTTCTGGCGCTGTGCGCGATGGAGCCGCCGGTGGGCCCGGAGAGCAGCTTCCTGCAGGACGAGAAGGCCAAGGTCTTCGCTGCCGTGCGGCCCATCGATCCCGGGTGCCTGGTGCGCGGCCAGTACGTTGGCTACCGAGACGAGGAAGGTGCCGACAAGAACTCCTCGATCGAGACGTTCGCCGCCGCGAAGTTGGAGATCGACTCGTGGCGATGGGCCGGTGTCCCGTGGTACATCCGCGCCGGCAAGGCGCTGACCACTGCAGCCACCGAAGTGGTGGTGGAGTTCCGCGAGCCGCCGAGCCTGCTGTTCGACGAGGCCGGTGGTCCCCCGCCAGGCCGCAACCTGGTGCGCTTCCGCCTCGGCAAGCACGACGGCGTCACGTTCTCGCTGCAGGCCAAGACCCCCGGCCCCCACCTCGACAGCCAGAACGTGGACGTTGCGGTGGACTTCGCCGCTGCGCTCGGGGAACGCCGCGAGGCGTACGAGCGCCTGCTCGACGACGCACTCGCGGGCCTCCCGAGACGGTTCGCGCGCGAGGACATCGTCGAGCTCACGTGGCGCGTGGTGCAGCCGGCCCTCGATCGTCCCGGTCCGGTGCACCCCTACTTCCGCGGCTCGTGGGGCCCGGCCGAGGCGGACAAGATCCTGGGCGGCGACAGTTGGCTGCCGGTCACCGGCTGACAGCAGAGGAGCGGGCCGCGCGGATGGCGTTCCACACCCGGTTGGGTGTGCAGGGCATGTCAATGGGGCGGACACCGAGGTGGGACACGGCATCGATCACCGCGCTCTGCACCGCCGGCGTGGAACCAATGGTGCCGCTCTCGCCGATGCCCTTTGCGCCGAGATC
>JAYTSB010000089.1:0-2150 GCA_043745825.1 Actinomycetota bacterium
CGGGCCCGACCGGCCTCCACCAGCTCGTCGGTCACCCAACGCTCGCGGAGGTGCTCGGTCTTGGCGGCCAGCGCGGGTGCGCCGGCCGCGCCGAGCTCCTTGCGGGCCTCACTGCGGAAGTGGCGCAGACGCTGCGGGTCGCGGCTGGCGGCCTCGGTGTCGCTGCGCAAACGGCGCGCCGAGGCAACCTCCTTGCGCCAGTTCAGCCCGATGTCGAACGGACCCTCACTGACCAGCTCCTCGGGTGCGTTGCCGCGCCTGTTGCCGGCGACGTAGCACGTGCTGACGGCCACGAGGTGCGGCGCCACACCCAATGTCTGCAACGTCTGGGCGATGCGGGTGGGGCCGAGCAGGTTGATCTCCACGGCGGTGTCCAGCGGGGAGTCGAAGGCCACGGCCGCGGCCGAGTGAATGATGGTGTCGCACGATGCCAGCAGGGTCTGGTCGGCCTCGTCGAGACCGAGCCCGTCGGTGCTGACATCGCCGTTGATGGTCTGCACGCGGCGAGCGATCATCTCGTCGAACGTCTCGCCACCTCCCGTCGAGGTAGTGCCCGCCAGTTCGCTGCGCAGGCGATCGAAGCAATCGTTCTTGAAGATCTCCCGGCGGGCGCGCTCGGGAGCGCCGCGCTTGCCGCCACGAATCAGCAGCACGAGGGTGCAGCCGGGCACCCCGCGCAGCAACCGCTCCACGAGCGCCGTGCCGACGAAGCCGGTGGAGCCCGTGATCGCGATGCGCTTGCCGTCGAGTCGTTGGGCGATCCCGCTGCCGAGAGACCCGCTGCCGGGAGATGTGGTCACCCGACCTTTCTACCATGTGGTAGACAGCGTTGGTGACACGGCGTGGCAACACCCGGGCGGCGATCCTGGAAGCGAGCGTCGATCTGTTCGGAACCCGCGGCTTCGCGGCGACCTCGCTCGACGACATCGCCCAAGTCGTCGGCGTGGCCAAACAGACGCTGCTGTACTGGTTCCCGTCCAAGGACGAACTGCTCGACGCCGTGCTGGAACAGACCGCGCTCGAGCTGGCTGCACTCATCGAAGCGGCCGTGCGCGCGGCCGACGATGATCCGCTGGCGCGGGTGGAAGCCGTCGTCAAGGCGGTGTTCCGGCCCGCCGTGCGCCGGCCGGCGTTGCTCGGCTTGGTGCGTGAGGTCAGCCGCCTGGCGCCGATGCACGCAGAACGGCTCACGTTGCGCGTCCAACCGTTCGTGCGCCGGGCCACCACGTACCTGGGCGAACAGATGGACGCCGGTCGCCTGCGCCCGGCCGACCCGGGCCTGGTGGTGGCCCTCGTCTACGCCACCGTGGTGGGCATCGCCACCGAGCAGGAGGCCTTGCGCGCCGTGGAGTGGCCGGCCACCAGCGCAGGCTTGCGCCGCCTGCGCGAGGAACTCACCGCCTTCGTCCTCGCCGCCCTCCGCCCCTGACCCCGTTCCGCGCAGGTGTTTGCCCCCCATAGGGCACTTTCACCTGCAAACAGTTGCAAGCACTTGCGCGGTGCGGAGGCGCTTGCAATTGTTTGCGGTCGAAAGTGCCCCATACAGGGCAAACACCTGCGCGGAACTTGCTTCAGTGCTTGGTGTTGCGGCGGCGGCGGTGGTGGCGCTCGATGGCGAGATCGATCAGGTTGTTCACCAACTCGGGGTAGGTCATGCCCGTCTTCTGCCACATCTTCGGGTACATCGAGATCGGGGTGAAGCCGGGCATCGTGTTGACCTCGTTGATCAGGAACCCGCGACCGTGCTCTTCGAAGAAGAAGTCGACCCGGGCGAGGCCCTCGCAGCGCAGAACGCGGTAGACCTGGATCGCCAGCGCACGCACGGCCGCAGTCTGGTCGTCGGTGAGCGGGGCGGGGATTAGCAGTTCGGCGCCGTCGGCGAGGTACTTGTCCTCGTAGTCGTAGAACTCGTTGCCCGGAACGATCTCGCCGGGCACACTGGCCTTCGGGTCGAGGTTGCCGAGCACGGCCACCTCGATCTCCCGACCGTTGATGGCCTCCTCGATCACGACCCATTCGTCATAGGTGAGCGCATGCTCGACGGCGAGTTGCAACTCCTCGATGGTGGACGCCTTGGAGACGCCGACCGACGAGCCCATGTTCGAGGGCTTGACGAACACGGGCAGCCCCAGCGACTCGGCGATCTCGGC
>JAYTSB010000090.1:0-4213 GCA_043745825.1 Actinomycetota bacterium
TCGCGGCGTGGAAACTGCGGCGCAAGCTGCGCAAGCAAGTGGGTGCCACCGCTGGCGACGAGACCGCAGCGGTCGCACGATGAACAAGCAGATCCGGCGCCTCGCCGCTGGTCTGATCGTGTGCTACCTCATCCTGTTCGTGCAGCTGAACTTCCTGCAGGTGGTGAAGCGCAACCAGCTGGCCGACAACCCGGACAACACCAGAGCCATCCTGCGCGAGTTCAACAAGCCACGTGGTCCCATCGTCACCGCCGACGGTGTGGTGATCGCCGACTCCGTCCCGTCGCAGCCCGGGGATTCGATCACGTATCAGCGCCAGTACCCGACGGCCGATCTGTTCGCGAACGTGAGCGGCTACTACACGCAGGCGTTCGGGGCCACGAAGGTGGAGAAGAAGTACGGCGACGTGCTGGCCGGCGCCACGAGCGAGCAGCAGCTGCGCGCCATCGCCAACATCTTCAGCAACGAGGACAACACCGGTTCGGTGCAGCTGACGATGCGCGCGGATCTGCAGCAGGTGGCCAAGGACGCACTCGGCGAGCGCGAAGGCAGCGTGGTGGTGCTCAACCCCACCTCGGGCGCGGTGCTGGCGATGTGGAGCTACCCGAGCTACGACCCGAACCTCGTGGCCGTGCACGACAACAAGCGTGCCGGCGATGTGATCACGTTCCTCGACGCATCCCCCGGCAAGCCGACGTTGGCGAACGCATTCCAGGAGCGGTACATGCCCGGGTCGGCGTTCAAGATCGTCACCACCGGCATCGCGCTCGAGAACCACACGATCGACTTCGACAGCACGTGGGCCAACGAGACCGAGTGGACCCCACCTCAGACCACCGATCCCATCCAGAACTACCGCGGTGAGCTGTGCGGCGGTGATCTGCGCGAGGTGTTCCGGCGCAGCTGCAACACGCCGTTTGCCCGCACGTCGGTACTGATGGGGCCGCAGGTCATGGTGGCCGGCACGCAGGCCTGGGGCATCGGCGAGAAGATCCCGTTCGATCTGTCGGGCGGGGCAATGTCGAAGTTCGGCACGGTCGAGGACTTCACGGACGCGACGCCGAAGCTGGCCATCCGCGGTTTCGGCCAGGACGAGGATGCGATGGTGCCGCTGCACATGGCGATGATCGCCGCCACCGTCGCCAACGGTGGTGTGATGATGCAGCCGTACGTGGTGGCGGCCACGTTGGACCACGAGGGCAAGGTGTTGCAGCAGACCACACCCACGCCGTGGAAGACGCCGATCTCGCCGGAGACAGCGCTCAAGCTCAACGACCTGATGGTGGGCGTGGTGCAGAACGGCACGGCGAAGTGCTGCCTGCAGCTGGAGAACGGCATCCAGGCCGCAGCGAAGACGGGCACCGCCCAGCTCAACGGCAAGGGCCAACCGGAGCGCTCGCACGCCTGGATCGTTGCGTTCGCACCCGCCTCCGCACCCCAGTACGCCGTGGCCGTGGTCCTCAAGGGAACCAACGCAGACATCAGCGCCGGCACCGGCGGTCGGCTCGCCGGACCCGTCGCCAAGATCGTCCTCGATTACGCACTGTCGCATCCACTCGGATGAATCCGTGACCGGACATTGCGCGAACCGTGTCGGTATCCTCGTTCATCGCTTTCTGGCGATACAGAATCGAAAGGGACAGCCAGCCCACACCGGGTGTCGCTGCGAAGTAGGCCACACGTGACGAACAACGGCGAACGCACGGTCCTCAACGACCGATACGAGATCCAGCAGCGCATCGGACGCGGCGGCATGGCCGACGTGCTGTTGGCGCGCGACCTGTTACTCGATCGGCCCGTCGCGATCAAGGTGCTGTTCGCCGAGTTCGCCACCGATCCGAACTTCGTCGAGCGCTTCCGGCGCGAGGCGCAGTCCGCAGCGGCGCTCAACCACCCGAACATCGTGAGCGTGTACGACTGGGGCAAGTACGGCGGCACCTACTTCATCGCAATGGAATACGTGGAGGGTCGAACGCTTGCCGACATCGTGCGCGTCAACGGCCGGGTCTCGCCCATCCAGGCCGCCGAGATCGCGAGCGAGGTCTCTGCCGCGCTGGCCTTTGCCCATCGCAACGGCGTGGTGCACCGAGACATCAAGCCGGCCAACATCCTCATCGGCTCCAGCGGCCAGGTGAAGGTGGCCGACTTCGGCATCGCAAGGGCAATGAACTCTGCCGCCGACAGCAACCTCACCCAGGTTGGTCTGGTGATGGGCACCGCAACATACTTCTCCCCCGAGCAGGCTCAGGGCGCGCAGCCCGACCCGCGCAGCGACCTCTATTCGCTGGGCATCGTCATGTACGAGATGGTGGGCGGACGTCCGCCCTTCGCCGGCGACAACCCGGTGGCCATCGCCTACAAGCAGGTGCACGAAAACCCCCAGCCGCTCAACCAGTTGGCGCCCGACGTGCCCCGCCCGTTCGAGGCCATCGTCGCCAAGCTGCTGGCCAAGAACCCGGCGCTGCGCTACCCCGACGGTGATGCCCTGCGCGACGACCTCCGCCGCTTCCGCAACGGTGAGCCGGTCAAGGCGCTCGCCGGCGCAGCCCGCTCGGCCGACGGTGCCACGTCCGCCGCCCGCACGGTCACCCCGCCCCGGCCGGGTGCCGGTGCGGTCGGCGCAGCGGTCGGCGTCGGCGCGTATGCCGCGAACGCGACGGGCGCCACGACGGCAATGCCGCGCACCGGCGGCGTCCCGCTGGCAACGGGCACCACGCCGCGCACCACCATCAACCCCCGCAGTCAATACCCCACGGGCGCCAACGAGGCGGTCTATTACGACCCGCCGCAGCGGCGTGGTTGGTGGGGCATCGCAGCGTTCTTGGCAGTGGTCGTCCTCGCCGTCGGTGGCTTCTTGCTCTTCAAGGCGTTGAACACCAAGGACGAGAAAACCTCGTTCGGCCTCGTCAACGTCACCAACCTCCCGCTCGATGAGGCGACCCAGAAGATCACCGATGCCGGCCTGGACCCGATCCCCGTCGCCCAACCCGATCCCGAGGCCGCAGAGGGTGTCGTCTATCAGACCGATCCCGCGCCAGGGGTCATCGTGACCAAGGGTCAGCAGATCAAGCTGTACTTCAACCCCCAGAGCGAACTGCAACCGGTGCCCAATCTCTCCGGTCTGCTCGTGGCCGATGCCAAGGACAAGCTCACTGCCGCGGGGTTCGTATCCGGCACCGTCACCGAGGTCGAGGACGCCGCCGTGCCGGTGGGTCAGGTGATCAGTCAAAATCCGGTCGCTCTGACACCGCTGAAGCAGGGGTCGGCAGTGAACCTCACGGTGTCGCAGGGCAAGGGCAAGATCAGCGTGCCCAACGTGATCAACACGCCGTCAGACACGGCCAAGTCGCTGCTCGAGGGCGCTCCGTACAACCTCGCGGTGGCCACGGCCGAGGAGCCGAACGACAGCGTCCCGATCGGTTCGGTGATCCGCACGGACCCGGCCGCGGACACCGTGGTCGACAAGGGCAGTACCGTCACGCTCTACATCAGCACCGGGCCCGTCCAGGTGCAGGTGCCGCTGTTGACCGGCCTGCTGGAGACCAAGGCGCGCGAAGTCCTGGCCGAGAAGGGCCTGCTCGCTGATCCCGTCACGTACCAGGACGTTCCCTTCGGCAGCCCCAACGACAAGCGTGTCCTCAGCCAGAGCGTACCGGTGGGCCAGTCCGTGAACTCCAGCTCCCCGATCGGGCTCGTTGTGGGTCGGGCCCTGCCGCAGGCCACCACCACGCCGCCTACCACTCCCCCGACGGCGGCGCCCACGACGGCGCCACCGGCCACCTCGCCGCCCACCACGGTTGCCCCAGCCACCACCACCACAGCCGCCGTCACGACCACCACCGGAGTCTGACCAATCGCACCTGAACGGTCAGATGGCGACGCCGGCGCAGGACAAGAAGTTGCGGAGCAGGTCGTGGCCGGCTGCGGTGAGGATGCTCTCCGGATGGAACTGCACACCCTCGACCGGTAGTTCACGGTGACGGATACCCATGATGATGCCGTCGCTTGTCCGCGCCGTGACCTCCAGGCACGCCGGCACCGTTGCCGGGTCGATCACCAACGAGTGGTACCGAGTGGCCGTCAACGGATTGGGCAGGCCGACGAACACGCCAAGACCCCCGTGATGGATGACACTGGCCTTGCCGTGCATCAGTTCGGGCGCCCTCACCACGGTGGCCCCGTATACGTGGCCGATGCCCTGGTGGCCCAAGCA
>JAYTSB010000091.1:0-4011 GCA_043745825.1 Actinomycetota bacterium
AGGTCGAGCACGGCGAGCTGGTGGCGGCTCCGCACGAGGACGTGCCGACCGAGACCGTGACCGCGCCTGCCAAAGTGATGCGCATCGGCTCGATGGTCAAGCAACTCCTCGACGAGGTCAAGGGCACCGACCTCGACGAAGCCAGCCGCGAGCGCCTCGCCGAGATCTACGAGCGGTCGATCGTCGAGCTGGCCGAGGCGCTGTCACCAGACCTGCAGCAGGAGCTGCGGATGTTGACGCTGCCGTTCAAAGACGGCATCGCGCCCACCTCGGGGGAGATCCGTGTCGCTCACGCCCAGCTCGTTGGCTGGCTGGAGGGACTGTTCCATGGCATCCAGGCCACGCTGTTCGCCCAGCAGCTTGCAGCCCGGCAGCAGTTCGAGCAGATGCGCGGCATCGCGCCCGGCAGCGACGGTGGCATGGACCCGCGGCTGATGGCCCAGGGCGGGCAGCGCCCGGATGGGTTGACCGTCAACGATCGCCCCGGCACCTACCTCTGAGCCGCTGCTACAGTCGACGAATCACAGTGTTGTAGTTCGCTGCACTGCCGTCGTCGCCGAGAAGGGGTTCCTCGTTGGGAGATTCGTTCACTCATCTCCATGTGCACACCGAGTTCTCGATGCTCGACGGCGCGGCGCGGCTCGACGAATTGGTGGCCAAGGCAGCGTCCGACGGCATGCCGGCGCTGGGAATGACCGATCACGGCAACATGTACGGTGTCCTCGACTTCTACAAGGAGTGCCAGAAGAACGGGGTCAAGCCCATCATCGGCACCGAGGCCTACATGGCCTGGGACTCCCGGCTGGAACGGCCGGCACGCCGCGGTCGGGTGGACGACTCCGGCGGTGACACCGAGGGCGGCAAGAAGCTCTACTACCACCTCACCCTGCTGGCCGAGACCAACGAGGGTTACCGCAACCTGATCCACCTCAGCAGCCTGGCGTTCATGGAGGGCTACTACTACAAGCCGCGGATGGACTGGGAGCTGCTCGAGAAGTACAGCGCCGGTCTGATCGCCACAACGTCCTGCCTCGGCGGCCATGTGCTGCAGTCGTTGTTGAACGGAGACGAGCGCGGCGCGATCGAGAAGGCCGCCCGGCTGCAGGACATCTTCGGCAAGGACAACCTCTTCGTCGAGCTGCAGGATCACGGACTGCCCGCACAGCAGGAGACGAATCCGAAGCTCATCGAAATCGCCCGCAAGATCGGCGCGCCGCTGATCGCCACGAACGACAGTCACTACACCCACCGTGAGGACCACGAGTCCCACGACGCTCTGCTGTGCGTGCAGACCGGTGCGATGCTGAACGACCCCAAGCGGTTCAAGTTCGAGGGCCAGGAGCACTATCTCAAGACCGCTGACGAGATGCGCTACCTGTTCCGCCAGTACCCGGAGGCCTGCGACAACACATTGTGGATCGCCGAGCGCGCGGACGTGACCATCGAGTTCGGCAAGGTGGAGTTGCCCAACTTCCCGCTGCCACCCGGCTTTGCCGACGACACCGGATACCTCGAGCACCTTGCGTGGGAGGGCGCCCGCATGCGCTGGGGTGAGCGGCTGTCCAACGAGGTCGTCGATCGTGTCGCCTACGAGCTGAAGGTCATCGCCGACATGGGCTTCAGCAGCTACTTCTTGATCGTGTGGGACCTCATCAAGCACGCCAAGGACGCCGGCATCCGCGTCGGGCCCGGCCGTGGCTCGGCAGCCGGATGTGCCGTGGCCTACTGCCTGCGCATCACCGAGCTCGACCCGATCCGCTACGACCTCCTCTTCGAGCGCTTCCTCAACCCGCAACGCATCTCCATGCCGGACATCGACATGGACTTCGACTCCCGCTACCGGGACGAGATGATCCGCTACGCCGCAGAGACCTACGGCCGGGATCACGTTGCCCAGATCATCACCTTCGGCACCATCAAGGCCCGCAACGCAGTGCGCGACGCAGCTCGCGTGCTCGGGTACCCGTACGGCCTGGGTGACAAGGTCGCCAAGGCGATGCCCCCGTTGGTGATGGGCCGCGACACACCACTGAAGTACTGCTTCGAGCAGAACCCCAAGTACTCCGACGGCTACAACGCCGCGTCCGAGCTGCGCGCGATGTACGAGACGGATCCGGATATCAAGCGGGTGGTGGACGTCGCCAAGGGGCTGGAGGGTTTGAAACGCAGCGACGGCATCCACGCCGCCGCAGTCGTCATCACCAAGAACGCGCTCACCGACTACCTGCCGGTGCAACGCAAGCCCGCCCCGGGGGGCAAGGCGGAGGACTCGCCGGTCGTGACGCAGTTCGAAATGCACGGTGTGGAAGAACTGGGCCTGCTCAAGATGGACTTCCTCGGTTTGCGCAACCTCGACGTCATCACCGATGCCGTGGAGATGGTGCGCGCCCGTCGTGACGCCGAGTTCGACATCGACGAGATCACGCTCGACGACCGACCAACGTTCGAGCTGCTCAGCCGCGGCGACACGATCGGCGTGTTCCAACTGGAGTCGCCACCGATGCGCGCCCTCCTGAAGGCGCTCGCCCCGGACAGCTTCGAGGACGTCGCCGCCCTCATCGCCCTCTACCGGCCGGGCCCGATGAGCGTCAACATGCACTACGACTACGCCGATCGCAAGAACGGTCGCAAGCCGGTGGAGTTCTTCCACGCCGATGCCCAGGAGGTGCTCGGCGACACGTTCGGTTTGATGATCTACCAGGAGAGCGTGATGCGCGTCGCGCAGAAGTTCGCCGGGTACTCGCTCGCCGAGGCCGACAACCTCCGCAAGGCGATGGGCAAGAAGTCCCGCGAGGTCATGGCCAAGGCCCGTGCTGCGTTCGAGGAGGGATGCACGCGCTGCGGGTACGGTGACCGGCTCGGCGTGGACCTGTTCGACATCATCGAGAAGTTCGCCGACTACGCCTTCAACAAGAGCCACTCCTTCGGCTACGGCCTGGTCACCTACCAGACCGCATTCTTGAAGGCGCACTACCCGGTGGAGTACTTCTCGTGCCTGCTCACCAGCGTGAAGAGCAATCTCGACAAGGCCGCGATCTATCTCTCCGATGCCCGCACGATGGGCATCAAGGTGCTCACACCGGACATCAACCGCTCGGTCAGCGACTTCGCCGCGCTGTCGCCGCACGAGGTGCCGCCCGGGGTCGAGTTGGCTGCAGGGAGCCCAGGGGCGATCGCGTTCGGGCTCTCGGCGGTTCGTAACGTTGGAGAGGGCCTCGTCGAACTCCTGACCGGCGAGCGAGCCGCAAACGGCCCGTACGAGACCTTTTACGACTTCGTCGAACGCGTGCCCGAAGGCGTGCTCAACAAGCGCACCATCGAGTCGCTGATCAAGGCGGGCGCGTTCGACGGCCTCGGCCATCCGCGCCGCGGGCTGATGATGGTGTTCGAGCAGATCATCGATGCCGCAATCATCCGCCGTCGCGAGCGCGACCAAGGCGTGATGAGCCTGTTCGGCGACATCGGGGGTGATGCCGGCAGTTCGTTCAACGAACGCGTGGACATCCCCGACACCGAGTTCGAAAAGGCCCACCGGCTGAAGAGCGAGAAGGAGATGCTCGGCCTGTACATCAGCGACCACCCCTTGCTGGGGGTGGAGGCGGCGTTGCGGCGCAAGGTGGACTGCAGCGTGGCCGAGGCCACCGAGCGCGAAGACGGCGCCATCCTCACCCTCGGTGGCGTCATCACCGGTCTGGCCCGGAAGTTCACCAAGAAGGGCGACCAGATGGCGGTGTTCACGCTGGAGGACCTCGACAGCTCACTCGAAATCACGGTGTTCCCGCGCATGCTGCAGGAACAGGGCCATCGCCTCGTCGATGACGCCATCGTCACGGTCAAGGGCCGGCTCGACCGCAAGGACGAGACTCGAGTCGGATTCATGGCCCAGGACATTTCTGTGCTGGAGGGCCTGGACACCGGTGGCTCGGCCCAACTTCGCCTCCGCCTGCCTGCGAACATGCTCAACGAACTCAAGATCCACCAGCTCAGGCGCATTCTGCGTGACCATCCGGG
>JAYTSB010000092.1:0-3890 GCA_043745825.1 Actinomycetota bacterium
GAGCATCCCGGCCACGAACTGCTTGTCGACCTTGACCATGTTGAGCGGCAGATCGGTGATCTTGGTGAGCGGGCTGTAACCGGTGCCGAAGTCGTCGGCGGCGAGGCACACACCGGTCTCGGTCAAGACGTGGAGGTCGCAGAGTAGCTCGTCACGTACCTGCGCGAGATGCGTCTCGGTGAACTCGATGACGAGGTGGCTCGGTGCAAGCCGCGCGGCAGCCAGCGCGCTGGCCACCATCTCCCCGAACGAACCCGTATCGAGCTGACGGGCCGACACGTTGACGTGCACTCGCACCGGTCCACCGGTGCCCACGATCTGCGGCCATGACGCAGCGAGCTCGCACGACGTGCGCAGGATCCACTCACCGAGTTCGGGCATCAGGCCGATCGACTCGGCAACATCGAGCCACGCATCGGGTGGCAGCAGTCCGTCGATGGGATGCCGCCAACGCACGAGCGCCTCGGCGGCCACCACCGCCTCGGTATCGAGATCGATGATCGGCTGGACGAGCAGCTCGAACTGCTGCTCGGCGAGTGCCCGGCGCAGCTCGGGTTGCAGACGGACGGCTCGCACGGCGCGGGTCCGATGCGCCTCGGCGAACATCGTCGTGCAGTGCTTGCCGGCGGTTTTGGAGGCATACATCGCCGTGTCGGCATTGCTCATCAGGTCGTCGACCGTGCAACCCGGTGTGCTGAGGGCGATGCCGATGCTGACGCCAACGGGATACACGGTGCTGTCGTTGAGGGAGACGGTGTGACCAACGGCGGTGATCAGCCGTTGGGCGATCGCTTCTGCGACGGCGGGGTCAGCCACGTCGATGCACAACACCACGAACTCGTCACCGCCGATCCGGGCCAGGGTGTCCGTGGGTCGGGCGACCGTGTCCAGTCGGCGGGCGACCTCGACGAGCACGCGGTCGCCCACACCGTGCCCGGCCGAGTCGTTGATGTTCTTGAAGTCGTCGATGTCGAGGAACATCAGTGCGATCTGCTCACCGGCGGCGAGGGCACCCTCGACCCGTTCGAGCAGGTGAGAGCGATTGGCGAGGCCGGTGAGACCGTCGTGGGAGGCGCGGGACTCAAGGATCTCGTGTGTGGCGCGCCGGCTGGTGATGTCGATCAGCTGCACGGTGAACATGTTCCGGTTCGCCGGGGACTGCAGGGGCGAGACCGCCGTTTCGAGCCAACGTGTGCCGCCGGCCAGGTCGAGGCGCAGCTCACCGTGCCAGCCGAGCGACCATTCCGACAGGTCCCCGACGGATTCTGCGTCGACCATGTTCTCGCGGATCACGGCGAGCCAGTCGCCGCCGACGAGATCTTCCTGCTCGCAGCCGAGCATCGCTGCGGCGCGGCTGTTGAGCTCGGCGATCCGCAACGCTCCGTCGACACGCCGCAGCAACAGCATCCCCAGCAGTGAATCGGTGAAGCCCTGGCGGAACATCTCCTCGCGAGCGGAAACCTCCTCGAGCGCGGCGCGACGCTGCGCCACGGCGACCGCCAGCGGTAGGAGCACCAGTGCGAGCGAGACGAGGAGGGCCTGGGTGAGGGCCGCCGATGCGTTCGCGTTGTGCAGCGGGTTCTCGCCCGCCGTGGCGGAGAACGGACCGCGTCCTTCGGACGTCAACACGACGGCGATGACGGAGATGGTGGCGAGTTGGAGGCACACCGACCGTACGCCCAGCCGCAGGGCTCCCCAGACGGCGAACGGCAGGACCACGTACGCGATCGGCAGGGCATCGTGGGGCACGAACACGGCCAGCATCACAGCGAGCGTCGAGACCCACTGAATCAGCAGCTCCCAGCGGCCGTGCCGGGGCGGGCCGTCGCACTCCATTGCCAATGGGGCGATGATCAAGACAGCGGCCCCGTGCGCGGCGGCAACCAGCCGGAACACGGTGACGAAGTTGCCGCCCTCCAGGATCACCACCGTCAGGGCTGCGCCCGTTGCGATCACAGCCGCGCTGAGCGCTGCCGCACCGACGAGACGCCAGACGTCCTCCAGCTCGCGCAGCGCTGGTCGCCGCTGCCGTCGGGTGAGGAACCAGGACGCGACCAAGGCCTCGAGGCCGTTGGAGATGGCGAAGCCGATGGACATGTCCGTCGAACGACCCCCGGCGCTGTTGGCCGCAAATGATGCCACCACCACGATGCCGAGGAGCAACCACCGGCGCCGCCTCGACTGGATGAGCACCGACACCGCCAGGCCGGCGGCGGGCCACCAGGCCGCCGTGCGGGTTCCCGCTGGTGCCCAATGCACGGCGGCGACGCCGAGCACGAACACGCCGGTCGCCATGACGACCACGCTGAGCATGTCGCTGCGGCGGTCCGAGCACGTCTGCGACCGGTCGTCGGCAACCGGGGCTGAAGAAATCACCACACCAGTGAATCGGCAATCTTCACCGTTTCTTGATTCAGAGCACCATCATCACGCATCGACCGACCATGGCGTGCGCGGTGCGCCATCACGGATGTACTGCTCAACCAGGTCAGCGAGCCCGGTCGGAGCGGTGATCACAGCGGCGCGGCGCAACTCCGCGACGGTCCACCAGCGCAGCTCGAACACATATTCTGCGTTGAGTTGCTCCCAGCTGAAGCCTGGCTGCGGGTCGAACCCGGCTGCTACCCGCACGGCGAAGGCCTGTTCGCGCTGGCCGTCGTAGTGCCCGTTGATGAACGGGACGATGTGCAGGCGGTTCCAGAGATGCGGCCCGATGTCTGGATCATGCAGGCCGATCTCCTCGATCAGCTCGCGACGGAGGGCGTCGTGCGGCCCCTCGCCCGGATCCATGCCGCCACCGGGCGTGGCCCACACCGTGCGCGCCGGGAAGTCGAACCGCACGAGCAGGATGCGGTCGTCGGTGTCGATCACCAGCGCGCGAACGGCTTCGCGGATTCGTAGGTCGCTCACCGGTGCACTGCTTCAGTCCTTCGGCGTGTCGTGCAGGCCATCGTGGAAGGCCCGGTACATCTCGTAGATGCCTTTGCACTTCTCGCAGACGGGAAGCTGCTTGGGGTCGCGCGACGGCACCCACACATGACCGCACAGCGCCTCGATCGGCGTGCCGTAGATGCGCGCTTCCAGCACCTTGGCCGCAGCGCTTTCCCCGGGTTCGGTCTTGACGATGTGGGCTACGGCCGGTTCACCGGTCTCCAGCTCCTCGTCGACCTGCGGGATGGTCTTGCCGGGCATCGTCTGGACCTGGGACATCACTCCAGTCAACCACTCCGGTCAACTGTCGTGAAGGCCTCACCGAGCGGCGACAGGCGGTACCCCACCTCCAGGCTCTCGGTGAGGCCCAACTCCTTCAGTTTGCGGACGTCTGTCTTGAACGCGGCGCGGTCGCAACCCATCCGTCGGGCCAGAGCGGTGGACACCACGCCGGGATAGGCGCCGATGAGGCGCAGTGTTGCGGCCGTCCACGGCCGGCCGCTCGCGGCGCGATCCATCCGGTCCAGGCGGCGCTGGATCTCGGCCCGCCGCTCGTCCGTGAGCGTCGCCTCGTTGCGCCGCTCGATCCGGTCGTCGGGCCCGACGTGGTGGAACGAGACTCTCCAGATGTGGCGTTCCGTGTCCTGCAGGCGACCCGGGCCCAGTCGTTTTATCACGGCCTCGCAGGACCCCGCACCGGCTGCTCGTGCGTCGTCTTCGGTGATCTCATCGGCGCGCACGATGCGGACGTCGTCGATCTCGATCAGCTGACCCCACACCCGGTGTCTGCTGCCCACCTTGGCCTGGGCGCGTGTCCACCCCCGGAACGTCAACGTGATCTGCCCGGCGACGATCCCGGCGATTGCATCCTCGGTGAACTGCACCTCGTCATGATGACCGCATCGGGCTAGCGTGTCGAACGTGCCGCTGTACGAGTTCCGCTGCAAGACCTGTGACGC
>JAYTSB010000093.1:0-4165 GCA_043745825.1 Actinomycetota bacterium
CGGTGACCCGGCGCTGGGCGAGGTCAAGGCCGAGCGCGACGCCTATCTCCAGGAACACTGCAACCTCACCCCGAGCGACAACACTTCGAGCGGCGCCGGCATCACCCTGTCGCCCGGTGACGAGGGCATTCGCCAGCTCTTCCAGCTGTTGCGCCTCGGCGGGAAGGTGGAGATCTCCGACTCCCAGATCGACTGCGCTGTCAGCTCGCTGTCCGGCGTGATCTCCGACGAAGATCTCCAGTCCATCGGCGCCGGGAACGCGGTCAGCGACGCGGCCAGCCAGGCGTTCGTCGCAGCCATCTCCACCTGCGGCATCACGATCCCCCAGGGCTGAGGTCCCCAGGGCTGCGGTCCCCAGGCCGATCGTCAGCGGCCCTCCAGCCCGGGCGGCGTCTTGCCGGCGAAGTCCTTGCCGAGCATCACCAGCACCGTGGCCTCACCAAGACCGGCGGTGGCGTCGGTGATGGGCGCAGGCGTTGGCATGCGCGCGAGTGGCACACCGAGCAGCGCCGCCAGACCTGTGGCCACGGCCTCACCGGCCGGCAGGAAGTAGATCTTGGTGGCATCGAGCATTTCCTCGTTGCCGGCCGCATTCGTTGGATCGGTGGTGTGGTAACCCAGCTTGTTCAGCTCGTTGGTCAGCCGCCCGGCGCCTCCGGGCACTTTGGTGGCGTTGGCCACCAGGACGACGGCGCCCTCCGTCACCAACGGTGCCGTGGTGGTGGTCGGCGGGCTGGTGGTCGTGGTGGTCGGCTCCACCGTCGTGGTGGTCTCGGCCACCGTGCTGGGTGCTGGCGTGGCGGGTGCTGGCGTGATGGGTGCTGGCGTGGCGGGTGCTGGCGTCGACGGTGGCATGGCGGGCGTCGAGGTGACCGATCCGGGCGTGGAACCTGCATCGGAGACAGGATCGGATGCGGTGTCTCGGCTGCTCGTGCAGCCCGCCACCAGCGCTCCCAGCGCCATCAGCGCAGCCGCCCTCATGAACCGGGAGCGGGCGCGCCCGGTGCGGTTGGTGCTGGTGCGGTCGGCAACGGCGATCTGCATGTCTGCTGGCTCCTCGGCAACGGCCCATCCGTTCGAGGTCAAGCGTGCCGAGTGGAGTCGCGAGAAGCAAGTTGCTCGGCCGAAACCGGTGCGCCAACGTCTGGCGCGTCGGTCAGAGGGGTCAGGACGCAGTGGCGAGGACGGTCTCGATGAGATCGCCAACCAAGCACGAGGCAAAGGTCCCACCTCAGCGGGGAACCGGGGACCCGTGGGATATTCTGCGGCATGCATCGCGCCGAGCGCACCGCCAACCGCGCAACTCTCGACGCGCCCACAGCGCAGGCGGTCGACGAGGTGTTCGGCGCATTCCAGGACAGGAACAGGTCGCCGGGGATGTCCTACGGCATCGTCCTCGGCGGTCGAGTGGTGCACGCAGGCGCAACCGGTGTGGCCCACATCGGCGGATCGTCGATGCATGCCCGCAGCGTGTTGCGCGTCGCCTCGATGACCAAGAGCTTCACCGCAGCCGTCGTGCTGTTGCTCCGTGACGAGGGGCGGCTGCGCCTCGATGAGCCGGTCGCCACATACATTCCTGAGCTCATCGGAATGCGTTTGCCCACGCCGGACTCGCCCGTGCTGACGATGCGGATGCTGCTCACGATGTCGGCCGGACTCCCCACCGACGATCCGTGGGCCGACCGCGAGGAGTCGATGGGGTCGGCCGAGCTGTCCGAGCTGCTCGCCGCCGGCCTGTCGTTCTCGTCGATTCCGGGCACCGACTTCCAGTACTCGAACCTCGGCTACGTGATTGCCGGTCGGGTCATCGCCAACGTCACCGGGCAGTGCTATCACGACGTCGTTCGCGACCGCCTGCTCCAGCCATTGGGCCTGCACTCCACGGGGTTTGCACTCGCAGATGTTCCCGCCGACGACGTCGTGCCCGGCCACCATCGCCTTGGCGACGCCTGGTGCGAGGAGCCGTTTGCTGATCCAGGCGAGTTCTCGCCGCTCGGTGGTCTGTTCAGCTCGGTCGAGGATCTGGCCGTGTGGGTGGCCGGGTTCGCCGATGCGCATGACGCCGGTCATGACGCCGACGATGATGCCGGCGATGTTGCCGGCGATGTTGCCGACCAGGGTCATCCGCTCTGCCGTGCCTCGCGCCGCGAGATGCAGCAGTTGCAGCGCTTCATCGACGTGACCGTTCCGCAAACGCAGCCAGGCGTCCCGCCGGTGCGCGCCCGGGCGAGCGGCTACGGCTTCGGCCTCGTGGTCTCCCACGACACGCGCTGGGGTCAGATCGCCGGTCACAGCGGCGGCTACCCCGGCTACGGTTCGCACATGCGTTGGCATCTCGCCACCGGCACCGGCGTGGTGGCGTTGGGTAACGGCCGGTACGTACCGGCGGGGGAACCGGCATCGTTAGCGCTGGAGTTGGTGCTCACGTCCAGGCACGCACCGTCGCGGCGAGTCACTCGGTGGGCGAGGAGCCGTGAGGTGCAACGCGCCGCGCAGTCACTGCTGGTGCGGTGGGACGATGCCGTGGCCGATGCGATCTTTGCGGCCAACGTGGACAGAGACCTGCCCCGTGAACGTCGCCGGGCCGCGCTGGAGGCGGCCGCGCAGCAGCTCGGCCCGGTCAGTGGCGACGAGGACCCCGCACCCGTCTCGGCGAGTGCGGCCGACATTGCCTGGTGGGTCAGTGGGGCGAACGGTCGGGTGCGGATGTACGTGCAGCTGACGCCGCAGGCCACGCCGTTGGTGCAGACCCTGACTGTCGCGTTCGTGGGAGCCGTGTCACCGCAGCTTGCCGCCGTCGCGGGCAATGCGGCCGCCTCGCTGGGGCCGGCCGACGCGGATGTGGAGGTGGAGTGCGTCGAGTGGCGGAGCGCGCACGACGCCACGTTCCGGATCCGCAGCGGGGTGGATCAGTGGCGCGCTGTCCTTGCCGTTGACCCGGCAAGCGGCGAGGTCACCTCGCATCGGGTCACGCCGACCCCGCCGTCGTCGATCCGCTTCGACGACATCGCCGATTCGCCGGTCACTGATGCGCCGGTCACTGATGCAGAGGTACTCGATCGTGAGTGATGAAGGACTTCGCGGCGATTGGCCGGCTCCGCAGCAGCAGCACACGCCCACCACGCCCGAGGCACCAGCCGCGCAGCACGCGGGTGCTCATCAGCAGGCGCCAGCAGCCCAGCACACATCCACCGGCGCGCAGCCCCCGGCGCCACAGCACGCGCCCTCGCCGGTGCAGCCGCCGGATGCCCAGCACACAGTGGCCCACGCAGCGGAGAAGGTCGCCAAGGTCAGTCGTCGCGGGCTGCGATTCGTCGGCGCGAGCGGTGCTGCAGCAGCGCTCGCGGCTGTGGCCGTGTACGTCGCTGTGCGCAAGGAGGACACGCCCGCAGCACGCCCGCAGGCACCCGCCATCAGTTCAGCCGGCACCGTGCCGACGGGCTCGGTTGCGTCACCCCCGGGTACTCCACTGACCGGCAGCGTCGCACCGAAGGGCTCCACCACGATGGCGTTCACGGCGGAGGCTGGCAGCGTCTCCTATTTCGCGGCCGCGCCGGGCTGCACTGCCACCGGTCTGCAGTGGGTTGTCGAGGACACATCTGGCGTGCCGCTCGGGCCGGCCGCCGTGATCTGCGGCGACGTCGGTCGGATCGATTTCACCACGTCGGGCACCTACCAGGTGCGGGTATACGCGGTCGGTGACGTCGGTGGTGACTTCTCGATCGTCCGCAGGGACTCCCGGCCCGACAAGTTGGGCGCGATCACGGCCGGCGAGACCGTGTCCGGCAACATCGAACTGTCGGGCGCACGAGATCTGTTCGACTTCGACGCCACGGCTGGAACAGTCGCATGGTTCGCTTCGCCCGATTGTTCTGACGGCGACCTCCAGTGGGACGTCGAGGATGCGACCGGCAGCCCGGTCGGCCCTGCCGCAGTCGTGTGTGGCGATGTCGGCCGGATCGAGTTCACCGCCGCCGGCCGGTACCGGGTGCGTGTGTACTCGGTTGGCGGCGGCACCGGCACGTACTCGATCGCGTGGAAGGAGTCTCGCCCCGATCGCGTTGCGAGCGTCACCAGCGGGCAGGCGATCTCCGGCGACATCGATCTGCCCGGTGCACAGGACCTGTACGAAGTGCGAGCCGATGCCGGCGACGTGGCCTACTTC